>JBJEED010000032.1:0-12683 GCA_051872765.1 Bacilli bacterium
GGACATAGTCCGTGGTTTTAACAAGCTTACAATGATAATTGTAAGCAAATAAAAACATTTTAGTTAAATTCTAAAATGTTTTATTTTGCCTCATACCAATTTATTCCATATGATATACCAACTTTTAATGGTACTGATAGCTTATATACTTCTTCCATAGTATTTTTCACTAAATTCAAGACTTCTTCTATCTCATCCTTAGGAACATCAAATATTAATTCATCATGCACTTGTAATAACATTTTTGACTTATAATTTCCTTTCTTAAGCTTATCATAAATCTTAATCATTGCAAGTTTTAAAATATCTGCTGCTGTTCCTTGTATAGGGGTATTAAGAGCCATTCTATCTCCAGAAGATCTAATTAAATAATTAGTATTTTTTATCTCTTCAATAGTTCTTTTTCTATTAAATAAAGTTCTTACATATCCTGTTTGTCTTGTCTTTTCTATTATATTTTTCATATAACTATCAACTTCAGGATAAATAGATAAATATTTATCAATATATTTCTTTGCTTCACTTGGAGTTAGAGATAAATTTTCCCCTAGTCCATATCCACTAATACCATATACAATACCAAATATAACTGCTTTTGCTGTTCTTCTCATATTTGAAGTTACTTCTTTATCAGAAACATCAAATATATCACTGGCAACATGTGTATGTATATCCTCATCATTTATAAATGCTTCTTTTAAAGAAGGACAATCACTAATATGAGCAAGTATTCTAAGTTCAATTTGAGAATAATCACTAGATAAAAGATATCCATCATCACTTGGTAAAAATGCTTTTCTTATATTTTTACCCTCTTCGCTTCTAACAGGTATGTTTTGAAGATTAGGTTCTATTGATGATAATCTTCCAGTTCTAGTACCTGTTTGCTTATATATTGTATGAATTTTATTATCTTCTAATATATAATCATTAAATGTTTCTAAATATGTAGTAAGTAGTTTATTTAAATTTCTATATTCTAAAATATATTCTATAATTGGATGATATTTAGATAATTTAAGTAATACATCATGTGCAGTAGATGTGGCATTTTTTCCTCTTCCTTTTGGTAAATTAAGTTTGTCATACAAAATAGTACCAAGTTGCTTAGGACTAGATATATTAAATTCTTCACCAGCAAGTTCATATATTTTAGATACTAAACTATTAACTCTTAATTTAATATCTTCTTTAAGTTCATCAATTACTTTACTATCAACTCTAATACCATTTATTTCCATATTAGTTAAAACTTCAATTAAAGGATGTTCAATATCATAATATAAATTATACATTTCTTCATTCTTTAATTTATTATTAAATTCTTCATAAGTATCATATAAAAACTTAGATTTAGATACAATAGCAAGTTTAATTTCATCATCGCTTAATTTATTTTTAGTATTTATTATCGTATCATAATATGGTATTTCTACACCAAAAGCAGTACTTAAATATGATATATCATCTTTAACATTATACTCAAGTAAGTATGATGCTATAAAAGTATCAAAATCACTTTTAACGCACATATTATATTTATTCAAAAATACATTATTTTTTTTATTATCAAAAGTAACAAGTACATTATTTAATAAGTCCTTATTAAGCATTAAACTAGCACTATCAAAATAATATAAATTCTGTCCATCATAAATAGATGCTCCTATAAAATTAGCTTTATTATAATTAGGATTATCAATTTCTAAATAAAAACTATATTGTTTACTTAAATTTATCTTTCCTTTAACTTCAATATAACTTAAATTTGATTGTTCATTTTTTGTAGCAGGAATATTTTTTAAAAATGAATTAAATTCTAATTCTTTATACTTATTTATTAACTCTTCCCTTTTAGGACCATTATATTTAATACTTTCAAATGTATACTCAAAATCAATATTTTTATATATCGTAGCAAGTTTATATGAAAAATATGCATTTTCTTTATCACTTTCTAATTTTTCTTTAGTTTTAACACTAATTTCATCTAAATGATTATATACACCATCTAATGTCTCATACTTTTGAAGTAAACTAAGAGCAGTCTTCTCTCCTATTCCTTTAACTCCAGGTATATTATCACTTGAGTCTCCCATTAAAGCCTTTAAATCAATCATACGAATTGGTTTAATACCATAATTTTCAAAAAAAGTTGTTTCATTCATCAAAATATAATCTTTTTGTTTCAAAAGTTTAACATCAACTTCTTCACTAATTAATTGTAGTAAATCCTTATCACTACTTATTATAGTAGCATTATAATTTTTATCCTCATCTGCCATACGAGCAAATGTTCCGATAATATCATCTGCTTCATAGTTATCTATTTCAATATATTTGATTCCTAATAAATCACATAACTCTTTAGCAATAGGAAATTGTATTTTTAAATCACTTGGTGTTTCAATTCTACCATCTTTATAATTATCATATAAATCCTGTCTAAAATTGTGACCTTTATCAAATGCAATCATCATATATTCAGGTTTTTCTTCATTAATTATTTTATTTATCATATTGATAAATCCATATAATGCATTTGTTGGTATTCCTTTAGAATTTTTCATTAAATTACCATTATATGCAGTTGCATAATAACTTCTAAACAATAAATTATTTCCATCTACCAATATTGCTCTTTTTTTCATGTATAATCACCATTATTTATTTTACCATTATTTAGTTTTATTATAAAGAAAAACAATGTATTTCTACATTATTTAATTATTTTCAAATAAATTCATTTTTAATTCTTCATATGACTTTAATACAGCATCTTTTTCTTCAAATGCAATACTCTTAATTTTATTAGTAATTGGATCTATTTCACTAATTAAAACAACTGCTGTATCAAGAGTATCATCATCATTAATAGTATATGCTATATAATTTTTATTATATTCTTCTAAACTAAAAGAAAGAATTATTTCAATTTTTATTTCTTCTCCAGTTTCAGTATAAACAATTTTTTCATTTTTCATAGACTAGGTCCATCCTTTAACTCATCTAAATTCTTTATAAATGATTTCATATCACTTATATATTCACCACTTTTTAAATTATATCCTTCCACACTTTCATTTTTAGATTCAACATGTAATATGTATTTTTCAGCGCTTCTTTTAGCTGAAATTAATGTTTTCTTTTTTATTTCTGCTGCTATTTCAGCTAATTTGCAAAATGCAGGAGTTGCAAGTAATGTTGCAATTTCTCCAAATGGTCCATCTGCAGGACATACCATTAAAACTATAGTTGCAATAGTCCCTGCCACTTTAACAGCTGTTTTGGTAGCTTTTGTTTGTTTATCAATTTTTTCTTCAATTTCACTACTAATACCCGTATCAACTATATTTTTTTGATAGGAATCTGATATCTGTTCCTTTTTACCATTAATCTTTTCATATAACATTCTTGCTTTATAAATAAGATCTCTATCCTCTTCTACTACTATTGTATTTGTACTTTCCATATTATCACCTAATACTAATATAACATACTTTCAATAAATTAAAAAGACTTTACACTAATAAAGTCTTTCTTCATATTCAAATTCTTGATCAAGTATTTTAACTATATCTCCTTCTTTAGCCCCTAATGCCTTAAGTTCATCATCAACGCCAAGATTTTTAAGTTTTTTAGCAAATCTAAGAGCACTCTCATCAGAATTAAATCTAGTCATTTTAAGAAGTTTTTCTAACTCATCACCTGTTATTATCCACTCATTGCCCTCTTTTTTTATTTGATATGGTTTTTCATGTTTAAATTCATATAATACATAATCTTCAAATTCTTCTTTTGAATAGATATTTGTATCAGGCAAATCTATAAGAATTTCTTTAAGTCTATAAATTAATTCTTTAGTTCCCATTTTAGTAGCAGCACTTACTTCTATTATTTCCTTATCTGGATATTTTTCTTTAAATCTTTCTAAATTTTTACGAGAAACATCTAAATCCATTTTATTTGCTACAATTATCTCATATTTATTATAAAGTGTCTCATCATATTTTTTTATTTCATTACGAATTATTTCATAATCCTTAATAACGTCTCTTTGATCAACTTGTGCCATATCAAGTACATGACATACTATCTTACAACGACTAGCATGTTTTAAAAACTTATCTCCAAGACCAACTCCTTGACTAGAACCTTCAATCATACCAGGAAGATCTGCAACTACAAAACTATAATCCCCAGATGACACAACTCCCAAGTTTGGTACTAGTGTTGTAAAATGATAATCTGCAATTTTAGGCTTTGCAGCACTAATTACACTAATTAAAGAACTTTTACCAACAGATGGAAATCCTACAAGACCAACATCGGCAAGAAGTTTAAGTTCACATAATATATTTCTTTCTTCTCCCGGTTCTCCAAGTTCACTTGTATATGGAGCTTTATTTTTATTACTTAAAAAAGCAGCATTTCCCTTACCACCACGACCACCTTTAGCAATGATACACTCTTGATTATCTTCAGTCAAATCACATATTACTAAATTAGTATCCGTGTCTTTTATAGTTGTTCCAATTGGCACAGTTATTATTAAATCATCAGCCTTAGCGCCACTTTGATTTCTTCCTCTTCCCATACTGCCATTATCAGCTTTAATCACTTTTTTATATCTTAAATCAATTAATGTTCTAAGTCCTTTATTTGCTTTAAATATAATATTTCCACCTTTTCCTCCATTTCCACCATCAGGTCCACCAAGTGGAACATATTTTTCCCTTAAAAACGAAGTACACCCATCTCCACCTTTTCCAGCTATCAATTTAAGATTAACTTCATCTATAAACATAAATTATCCCCTCATTTCTTCAAAGATTATAACATAATTTCTTTTATTTTACTACATTTTATATAAATTAAAAACCAAGACTTTTAATCATCTTGGTTTAATAGTTATTTTATTTATACTATACAAATGATGGCACTCTTTTAAATAACTCTTCTTCATTATACTCATATTCATTTAATAATACTACTTCTTTTTTATCTAAAGTTCTCTTTACATCAATTAATCTTTGATTCCTAGATCCTCTAAACAATAAACTTAAATCTCTTTGTTCTAATATAAATCTTCCATCTACAAGAACATCTATATTTTCTAAAAATTCTCTATATATTGGTTTATTTATAGACATTTTAATTAATTCCTCAAATGTAAACCCTGTATATACCCAAATATTATAGCCTTTATTTTTAGCATAAATAGCAAGTTCATTACATGCTTCAGGTTGAAACATAGGATCTCCACCACTAAAGGTAATACCTGTATGATATTCAAGCTCATCAATAGCTTCTTTTACCATATAAAGCGGTACTTCTGCTCCACCATTAAAATCATGAGTATGAGGATTTTGACATCCTTTACAATTATGAGAACAGCCTTGTGTCCAAATAACCGCACGCAATCCAGGACCATCTACAATACTTTCAGTTTGAAGATCTGCAGCTAAACGAATATATTCTTTACTTTGTTGCATGAGTAACTCTATCTTCTACTTCAGACTTCTTAGCATTATTAAATCTATCTAAAGTTCCAACTAAATATCCAGTTATCCTTCTAATTCTATCAAATCCAACACCTTCACCCACTGTTTTTGTTTTTTTAACTTCTTTTTCCATATTTTTACCTCTTTCTTATTTTATTTTTTAATATCCACAACAATCGTAACAATTGATTTTTTCCATTTCTACGCCTTCGCCTTCATGTCTTCCACATCTAGGACATACATCTTTAATTACTCCAACATATCCACATACCGGATCTCTATCAACTGGATGATTAACTGCACCATAACCAATATCTGAATCATGCATAATTCTAATAACTGTTTCAAATGCATCAACATTATTAACAGTATCACCATCAAGTTCAATATATGAAATATGACCAGCATTAGTAAGTTTATGATACTTTCCTTCAATTTCCATTTTATGTTTAACACTTGTTTTATAATATACTGGAACATGGAATGAATTAGTATAATATTCTCTATCAGTAACTCCTTTTATCTTTCCATAAATACTTCTATCCATAGCAACAAATCTTCCACTTAAACCTTCTGCTGGAGTTGCAAGACAAGTGAAATTCAAATTATATTCTTTTGAATATTCATCGCATTTATCTCTTATATGTTTAACAATTTCAAGGCCTAACTTTTGTGCTTTTTCACTTTCACCATGATGCTCACCTAAAAGTGCTTTTAATGTCTCAGCAAGTCCAATAAATCCTATTGATAAAGTTCCATGCTTAAGTACTGTTCTAAGTTTAGTTGTATTATCCATTTTTTCACTATTTAACCAAACATGAGAACCAAGTAAGAACTTAAAATTAGCTCTTGATTTTGAACATTGACATTCAAATCTTTGTAATAATTGTCCTTTAACCAAATCTATTACTTCATCTAATTCTTTATAGAAAGCTTTCATATCTGCTTTTGTTCTTTCACCTAAAACTATACCATGTTTAATACCAAGTCTTGGTAAGTTAATTGTAGTAAAACTTAAATTACCTCTTCCTGGTGTCACAGATGGACCACATACATTAGCAAGTACTCTAGTTCTACATCCCATGTATCCAACCTCAGTAGTAAAATCACCCTCTACTAAATTTGGCTTATTAAAACTCGAATCTAAGAATGAGAAGTTTGGAAATAATCTCTTAGCAGACACTCTACATGCCAATCTAAATAAATCATAACTTGGATCTTCTTTATTATAATTAACTCCCTCTTTTACTTTAAATATTGATATTGGGAATATTGGTGTTTCTCCATGACCAAGCCCAGCATCTGTAGCAAGTAAATAATTTTTAATAACCATTCTTCCCTCAGGACTAGTATCTGTACCAAAATTTACACTACTAAATGGTACTTGTGCACCAGCTCTTGAATGCATCGTATTTAAATTATGAATAAATGCTTCCATTGCTTGATAAGTACTTCTATCTGTTTTATTAATTGCAAGTTTATAACTTTCTTCAAATATACTCTTTAATTTATCACTTTTTGATATAAAATCTTCAAATAAATTCATATCAAATTCTATACTAGTTAATTTATTAATTACTTCTTCAATTTTATCAAAATTAATAAAACCTAAAAATCCTTCAAATTCAATTAAATTATATAAAGCTTGCTTAAATTCTTTTTTAAATGTTTTAAGTACTCCTGGTGCCATATAATAATCAAATGCTGGTATACTTTGACCACCATGTTGCTCATTTTGATTTGCTTGTATTGCAATTGCGGCTAATGCAGAATAACTAGCAATACTATTTGGAGTTCTCAAAAATCCATGTCCAGTTGAAAAACCATCTTTAAATAATTTATTTAAATCTATTTGCATACATGTAGTAGTACCCATAGCCCAAAAATCTAAATCGTGTATATGAATAACTCCCTCATCATGTGCTCTTGAATATTTACTATCCATTAAATACGCTTTAGCAAATTCTCTTGAAACAGTAGAACCAAAATGAAGCATAGTGCCCATTGGACCATCTCCATCAACATTAGCATTTTCTCTTTTACTATTTTCTTCATTAGCAGACTTTAATCCTAATGATTCAATAGCTTTAACAAATTTATGTTGTTGTTTTACTACAAATGCTTCTCTTGATGCAGCTCTTCTTTCTCTATATCCTTTAAAAGATTCATACACTTCATTATATTTCATCTTTTGAAGAATAATCTCAATCGCATCACTTACATCCTCTACTCCAATAGTTTTCCTACCTTCATATTCTTTAGTTATATAGTCAAGAACTTTTTCCTTAACCTTATTAACTATTTTCTCATCATACTCTTCATAGACACTATCAAATCCTTTTTTAATTGTTAGCGCTACTTTAGTATCATTAAAACTAACTCTTTGACCACTTCGTTTAACAACTACTATATTGTCAAAAAAATCCCTTTCCATATTTTCCTCACCTTTCATATGTTAGTATTTTTCTAACCTATATTCATATTAATATATTTTTAGAAAATTGTAAATGTTTTTTGAATTGTTTTTTTGAAAAAATCTTTTTTAGTGTAAACCATTTTTTGAAAAAATCTTCTATAAAAAACATTTATCCTTTTATTTAAAGCATTTATTAATTTTGAGAGCAATTTGTTCGCTTTACATAGATGCGAACATAAATTTGTATGTTATTTTTTAGCGCACAAACAAACTATTGTAATTGACCTTTTCTAAACTTTATGCTACAATACAAAACAACATTTAAAAAGGGGGATTAAAGATATGCTTGATAACATTCAGGAAATATTAACCACAATAATATCTAAATATAATTTGCTAAAAAGTTTTGGATATACTAATGAAGAAATAGAAAAAGAAATAGATGGTTTTAAATCAAAAGCAGAATTGTATTCATTTTCTACAAATAATATAGTTACTGGTAAAAGAAAAAGAATACAAAAAAAAGAATATATGAAATTTATTCACTTACTTAATGCAAGTCTGAAAAAAATAAATAATTTATTAAATAAATTAAGCATCAATACCAATATGCCAAAATATATTACCGCTAGTACATCTGATATTTTAGATAAAGAAGTAGCTAAACAATTAATTGAAAAATTATTTTATGATTTAAATGAATTAATTATTTTTAATAATAATATTATTGAAAATAAAGAATTATTAAATGTGCTATATTCATTTATTAAAATAGAATATAGATTATATAATACATCTATACTTGATAGTTTAAGAAAAACTATGCTTATTGATAATAATTATTTTAACTCACTAATAGATAAAGATTTTGATGCTATTTGTAAAAATAAACCCGAATATGATTATAGTAAATTAAGAAATAATGACTCTTTAAATATGTATATAGTATCTTTTTTATCTGATAATTATTTAGAAAATATAAAATTAGATTTATCTAATATATATTGTAATTATACTACTACAAAAAAAGCCAATACTTCACTTAATCACAAAATAAATGCTGTTATTAAACCAAAAACAAGTGAAGAAAAGCAGAAAATAAAAGAATTTATAAAGTCAAAAGAATTAATGATATTTTTTTATTCATTGCTTATAGGACTAACATCATTTTCAATTGCTTTGGGATGGGCTAAAAATCCGAAATATATATACAATGCTCAAATCGCGCAATATTCTACAAAAACCAATATTGAAGAAACAATAAATACATATAGTAATCAAAATGCTGGAGATATAATATATACTGTATATGATGGAGATGAAATAATTACTTACTTCACTCATAATGATAAAATAACTACAATTAATGATGCTTATAATTATGTGCATGAAAATAATCCTAAATTAATATCAAAAGAAAAAACTGATATAGATGTTGGTTTTTATGAAACGATACAGTTAATCAAAAATATTGACTATAATAATCTTGAAAATATATACAAATATTTAGATGGATTTAGAGCTGGCATATCTATATTACAAGTGTGTCTATTATTAACTCTTAATATGACAACTTTAAGCGACCAGTTTTATGAAGAAATACTTAAATTTCCAATTTATATTAAGAATGTAATTGATGCTATTAAAAATGAAGAAACTTTAAAAGAGAAATATAAAAAACAATTAATAGAATTAGAAGACTTAGAAAAACAATATAATTTATTAATTAAAAAATGTGAAGAAATGAATAAAATATTTAAAGATGAAATTACACCAATTGTACAAGTCAAAAAATTAAACTTATAAAAAAGAAAAGTCTGAATAAAATTTTTCTTTTTTTAATACAATTTAATATGAAAAACTTATTAACTAAAATAAAAGATTATATATTTAATTTAAAAGTATTAACTACAAGTTATAGCCTTAATGTATTTGAAAATCCTTTAAGCGAAGAAGAAGAAAACTATTATATTAATCAATTACTTAAAGGAGATAAATATGCTCGTAATAAACTAATAGAGCACAATTTAAGGTTAGTTGCTCATATTGTTAAAAAATATGAAACTAAAAATACTTCTACAGATGACTTAATTAGTATTGGAACAATAGGCCTTATTAAAGGAATAGATTCCTATAATAAAGAAAGAGGAGTAAAACTTACAACATATGCTGCTAAGTGTGCAGAAAATGAAATTCTTATGTACTTTAGAAGTAATAAAAAATATAACAATACTATTAGTTTGAATGATGTAATTGCTTATGACAAAGATGGTGATGAAATATCATTAATAGACATTTTGCAAGAGCAAGTAGAAAATACGGATGACAAAATTGAATTTAAAGATAATATTAAAAGATTAGAAAAATACTTAAATGTTTTAAGTGACAGAGAACTTAAAATTATTAAAATGAGATATGGGCTCTTTAATACAGAGGAAAAAACTCAAAAAGAAATAGCAAAAATGATGCATATATCTAGAAGTTATGTATCAAGGATAGAAAAAAGAGCACTAATAAAAATGCTCCGTGAATTTATTCGTAATAATAATATTTAAATTACTTTTTTATATCTTGTGACACAGTAGAATTAATATAATTTTGATATTTAACATTACATTCTTTCATTCTATTTTCAATATATTGCTTTATAACTTTCGCTTGTGAACTACGATTTAATATTGTTTGATCATTAAATAATTTCATAATATTTAAATATATTTTAGTTAAATCTTGATAATTAATTTCAAGTAATTTATCATCACTATACACTTTATCATATTCTCCATGAATACTATTAATTGTATTATAATCAAAATCTAAAATTTCTCTTGATTTATTATTAAATGCTAATTGAATACTAGATAGCGCATTATTTAATTGATAACTATTTAAAGATTTTAAATACTCTAACAAAGAAAAAGATAGATTTTTTAGTGCATAAGTAACATATGAACATCCTGTATTTGTATTACAAAGAGATATATTCTTAATAAAATCAAAAGTCATTTGCCCATTACCATCATAAAAACTCATTAACATTGGATACTCGCTAAGATATAATTTATTTGTTCTTAAAATCGAATTTAAATGTTTAATATCATAATCATAAGTTCTTGATATATAAGGATTATATTGAGATTTTTTCATATTAGTTAATCTTCTATTTTGAGTACCAGCTATATTTTTATAACATTTTTTTGATAACATTTCTTTTAAATTTTCATCTAAAATATGTTCAGTATAAAATCTTTCACAATTTCTCCAACCTTTTTCAGTCGCATCTATTTCTATATCATCACTATCATGATTTATTTTATAATCATTTAACTCTTTATTTAAAATGCTGTGTTTTATATACATATATCCTTCATCTGAAAATTTCATTTGCTTTGATAATGTTTTTTGATTTAAATGTTCAAATTCATGGAACATAACTATTAGCATAAAAGTAAAATCATTTCCACGCTTTAAATAAGTATTATTAATATCTTTAGTACTTTTAAAATTAATATTTTCAAAAAGGTTTCTTTCTAGTAACATACATTTTTGAGAATAATTTGCTCTTCCTACCCTAACCCTTCCCTTAGAACCATCTGCAACCATTCTAAAGTCCATAGGATTAAATATATCATTTTTAGGATAAATTTTAGGAAAATATGAACATATTGCATCTAGAACATATCCATTACATCTAAGAGGACTATTACTTTTAGTTAAATTATTAAATATATATTTAATTACTTTTTCATGCAAAGTATTATTTATATTTCTATCAAATGATAATACATCACATATATAATCTAATTCTTTTTGACTTAAATCATAATTATTATCTAATTTACTTTCAATTAAACTTATATTATTTTTTTTCTTATCTATTCTTTCTTGTAATAACTGATATGTTTTATAATCAAATATTCTTTTATAAAAATCATCAGGAAACGCACTAAAAAATATATTACTATATATAAGTCCTCTTCCAAAGATAATTGATTCTTCCATAACTTTTTTATAATTCTTAAATTCAGGACTATTAATAAAATTTGGATTAGTGCTAATCATCTTAACTACAAAATGATTTAATGATTCTAGTCCAAATATAGTCATACCATTTACTTCACTACCATTATATCTACTCTTAAAACAATTAATCATTTTTCTTAATTCGTTTTGGTTTCTTAAAGCACTCATATATTTTTCAGTTGTATACACAGAAATATAAGCATCATTATATATATTATTATCAGGCTTTTTTATGATTAATCGTTTACCAATATTGTATTTATTTACTAAGAATTCATATATATTTTTTATAATATCTATTACATCTTTTTCATAACTATTAGCTTTATTATAATAATTCATTAACCCCTGAATCTCATTATATAAATCATTTAAATTATTTATACCATTTATTCTATCATATATTTTTTTTAAATATTTATACTCATCCTTTTTATCCGGATCATTTAATGCATCATTATATTTCTTTTTAGTTAATTCAAATAGTTTAGTTTTAATTTCATTAATAAATTCAATCTCACTATTAGATAATTTAGTACTAGATTTTGATATATTGCTGGCTGAAGATTTCATATTATTAAATTTACTTATAATAGAATTTAAACTATCTAATGACATAATAAAGCTCCTTTAGTATATATTTATAATAACATATTTTATTAGATCATACAATTATGTTATTTTAAAATAAAAATCCACGTCTAAAGGCGTGGTTTTTCTCTAAAGCCTATAAGGCTTAG
>JBJEED010000033.1:0-12487 GCA_051872765.1 Bacilli bacterium
TAAGCCTTATAGGCTTTAGAGAAAAACCACGCCTTTAGACGTGGATTTTTATTTAGTAATTATTGGTGAGTTTTGAATTTCTTGTTTTGAAATATCTTCATATATTAAAGAATAAATATCTGTTACCCTTTTTTCAATTTCTAATCCTTTATATTTGTATGTATCATATTTATTTAGAATATCTAATGTAAACTCTTTTTTTATTTTATTTAAATATTCTTGTCCATTTTTAGTAAATCCTAGAATTCTAATATATTCTATATTTTTTGTTTGATTATTTTCGTCTTTAGTAAATGAACATAATATATGGCATAACATTCTATATATTTTATTATAAGTGTATCTTTTAGTTTTAATGTTTTCAATTAATTCTTCTAATGAATTAGAACTTTTAATAGCAGTTTTAATTCTAGTATTAAGTCCTTCATCAACATCAACATATTTACTTAAATCATTATCTGATATTATTTTATACTTTAAGTATTCAAAATATTTGGTTGATATGTTTTTGTCTTTTAATAATTTATATACATCTTGTGGTACATGATTGATAATATCAATACCATTTGTTATTTTATTTCTTATGTTAGATGCTGAAACAATAGAATCGTTTAAGTTTTTATCATGATAATTATTAGTTCTCTTAATATTAAATAATTTTATATCATAATTATTTTTTAATATTTCTTTTATATAGCTTAATGCTAATAAATCATTAGGTGTAGATATTTCATAATTACATAAGTCTTTTAGAGCGTTATTTAAGGCTGTAGGATAGTTAATCCCAGTATCTAAGTATTCTTTTACTTTAATATCAAAGTCTTTATTATATAGTTGTGTCTTAGCACATTTAATTAATTTGTCTATATTATTTTCTTCACTTCCAAAGCATAATTCATCAATTTTAAATTCATTTAGTAATTTAATCCCAGCATTTGCGAATATATCAGAACTTTGAGTAGAATAAATATATGGAAGTTCTATTACAATATCAGCACCATTTTTAAGAGCTATTTGAGTTTTCTCCCATTTATTTAATATTGATAATTCTCCTCTTTGAGTGAATGATGATGAGAGACATACTACTATAATAGAATCATTATATTTTTCTTTTATTTTATCTATTTGATATTTATGTCCATTATGAAATGGATTATACTCTGCAATTATACCTATTATTTTTCCCATATTGTCCTCCTCACATAATAGAGTATATCAAAAAGTAATGATTATTTCTATAAGGCTTTATAGTAAAAAAGTATTAAAATTAATCAAATTTAAAGGAAAATACTTAAATTGACTTGATATTTTCTATTTTTTATGAGAAAATACTTTAGCGATGTGAAAGAAATTATTAAACTTGATAAACAAAAGGAGGAATAAAAATGAAATTAAACATTACTTTATTTGGTGCTTTACCTTTTAGAAGAATTAGTAAAACTGCTAAAAGACAAAGAAGAACTCATTTAAAGAAAACTGCTCCTACAGTGACAACATGTAGTAATTGTGGTGAAGTAGTTGCTCCACATAGAGCTTGTACTAAATGTGGATATTATAAAGGAAAAGAAGCTATTAAAGTTACAAAAGAAGAAACAAAGTAGTCAGTCTATTAGATTGACTTTTTTGTTGATTAAATATATTAAAATAAATTGTATTGCCAAAATATGTTAAAAAATGTTAGAATGTTTATGGAGATGATAAATGTGAAAAATAAGAATGGTTTTACATTAATGGAATTATTAGGAGTTATTGTTATACTTGGATTATTAGTTGCTATTAGTGTTCCTGCAGTAACTAAGATATTGAATAAGAGTAAGATTAATGCGATTAAAATAGAAGAAAACAATTTAGCTGATGCTTCACAATTATTAATTAATGATTTTTGTGATAATCCGATTAGTTCAAGGTATAAAGAGTATTGTAAACCAGATTCAACTGATAGTAATATTAGCAATAAGTCTTTAATTAGAAAACTTTCTTCAGGTGATAATTATTCTTACTATTATATATGTCTTTCAGATTTAAAGTCTTTAAATTATTATGAGACTGATATTAAATATAATGATGCTATATGTGATGGATATATTTTATTTACTAATGTTAGTAATGGAAAATATATAGATGGAAAAACATATATTGCTTGCAAAGAAAATAGTAAGTATATTTATGCAACAGATGAGACTATTATAAACAATGCAGCATCAAAATTTGGTACTATGCAAACTAATTGTGAAAATGATTCTAGCGGTAGTAGAGGAAGCGCTGCTTATGATTGCTTAAAGAATGGAGTTTGTAATTAATGAGTAAGAAAGTATATAAGATTGATACTACAAATGATATCAATAATAAAAGTAATTTAACTGAGTTTTTTGTTGGATTAATAGTATATGCAATAGTTTTAATGATAGCAGGATCTTTGTTTAGAGGAATTTATATAGCAAATTTCTTTTATGCTATAATTGCTGCTTTAATACTTAGCATGCTTAATTGCTTTATTAAACCTTTTTTAGTATTTTTTACATTACCACTTACTATCATGACTTTTGGTATTACATATCCAATAGTAAATGCAATAATACTTAAAATATGTGATTGGTTAATGGGTAGTGCCTTTGAAATGGGAGGATTATTTACTACATTTATAATAGCTATATTTATAAGTGCTATGAAAATGTTTTTAGATAGTATAGTAACTAATAGTTTTAGGAGGAAATAATATGTCACCAGTTATTTTTAGTATAAAGGATTTTGAGATAAGATGGTATAGTGTTTTAATATTATCTGGAGTGTTTTTAGCATATTTATTAATAATGAATGAATCTAAAAGACAAAAAGTTAAAACTGATTTTATGTTTAATTTGATGTTTTGGGGATTAATATTTGGTATACTTGGAGCAAGAATATATTATGTTATATTTAATTTAGATTATTATATGGCTTATCCTAGTGAAATATATAAAATATGGAATGGTGGCCTTGCTATTCATGGAGGTATATTATTTGGACTTATAACGGCAATTATATATTGTAAAAAATATAAAGCTAATACTAAAAAAGTATTAGATATCTTAGCACCAGGTGTTTTATTGGCTCAAGCAATAGGAAGATGGGGTAATTTTTTTAATGCTGAAGCGTATGGAAGTATAGTTTCATATAAAACTCTAGTTAATATGAAAATAATTCCACAATTTGTAATTGATAATATGCTTATAAATGGAGATTATCATTTACCAATGTTTTATTTTGAATCAATTGCTTGTTTAATTGGTGTTATAGTTATGCTTATTGTAAGAAGATTCAGATATATTAAGAAAGGTCAAATAATGAGTATCTATTTAATATGGTATGGTATTATTAGATTTATAATTGAAATATTTAGAACAGATAGTTTAATGTTATTTGATTTTAAAGTTGCTCAAATAGTTAGTGTAATTATGGTATTTGTAGGTATTTATATTATTATAAGTCAACATCAAAAACCAAAACTAGAAGATTTATATAATAGATATGATGAAGAAATAAAATTTTAAGGAGATAATATGTACGATTGTATAATAATTGGTATGGGAGCTTCTGGTATGAGTGCAGGCATATATGCTAAGAGGAGTAATTTAAAAACATTAATATTAGAAGAAAATATGCCTGGTGGAATATTAAATAAAGTATCCAAGATAGAAAATTATCTTGGATTTAAAAGTATTAGTGGAAGTGACTTGGCTTACTCTATGTTTGAACATATTAATAATGAGAATATAGAATATAAAATTACTAAAGTATTAGATATAAAAGACAACAAAGACTATAAAACTATATATACCACAAAGGGTGAGTTTAAGACAAAAGGTATAATTATTTCAATTGGAAGAAAACTAAAGAAGAGTGGTCTTTTAAATGAAGAAAAATTTTTAGGAAAAGGAATAAGTTATTGTGCAGTATGTGATGCGCCATTATATAAGGGTAAGAATGTAGTTGTTCTTGGCAGTAACTCTTCTGCAGTAGAGGAAGCAATATATTTAAGTGGTTTTGCATCTACTACTAAAATTATAACTAATAAAGAAATTTTAGATAAGATTCTTATAGAAAAATTAAATAATAAAAATATTGAAATTATTAATAATAGAAAAGTTACTAATTTTATTGGTAAAGATAAAATTAATGGTGTTGAACTTGATAATAATGAAATAATTAGTGCAGATGGTGTATTTATATATTATGGATATTCATCTGATACTTCATTTTTGAAAGATTTAGATATTACCGATGAAAAAGGATATATAATAGTAGATAATAATATGAAAACTAAACATAAATATATATATGCTTGTGGTGATATAATTAAAAAAGAACTATATCAAGTATCAACTGCGGTTAGTGAAGGAGCACTTGCAGGTTATAATTTAAGTAAAGAATTAAAAGAGGATAATTTATGATTACATTACCAATAATAATTTTTCTAATTAATTTTCTTGTTTTGATTTTTGTTGTTAGATATAATATAGAGATTGTAATATTAATTGAAATATTATTATTAATTTTTATGTATATATATTTAATTATTAAAAGAAAAAAAGACTATATAAATTATAAAGAATTACTTACGACTTTTTTAATGATTATTGTTCAGATAATATTATTTTTCTTATTTAATATGTTTGATTTAATTATTTATCCTATTGGTCTTGATGCGGCAATTAAAACTTTATTTGGAATAATGTATTTCTTTGTATTTGATATAGCGTATTTAATATTATTATTGATGACTAATTTTATAAAGTTTTTAATAAAAAAGTTAAAGGAGTAAAATATGTTAGTATATGGAAGAAATGTAGTAAATGAAATACTTAATAGTGATACTAAAATATATAAGGTATTTTTAGACAATAATTTTAATGATGAAATAATTTTAAATAAAATAAATAAAAAAAATTTAAAAAAGTTTCATATGGATAAAAATAAACTTGATAAAATGTGTTCTAATAGTACTAATCAAGGTATTGCTTTAGATATAGAAGAATATAATTATTTAACTATTTCTGATATTGAGAAAGATGATAATAGTAACTTTATTGTTATGTTAGATAGTCTTGAAGATCCACATAATTTTGGTGCTATAATTAGAACATGTGAGTGTGCTGGAGTAAATTATATAATAATACCTAAAAATAGAAGTGTATCAGTTAATAGTACTGTTTATAAAACATCTAGTGGAGCATTAAATAATGTAAAAATAGTAGAAGTGGTAAATTTATCAAATACTATTAGAAAACTTAAAGATTTAGGTTATTGGGTATATGGTGCGGAAGCAAATGGAAAAGACTTTAGAAGTATTAAATATGATGGTAAGACATGTTTAGTAATAGGTAGTGAGGGACATGGACTAAAACAGATAGTAACTAATACTTGTGATGAAATAATATCATTGCCAATGAAAGGAAAAATAAATTCATTAAATGCTAGTGTAGCAGCAGGTATATTAATATATGAAATGATGAAATATAAATAGGAGGGTTATGGAGTATAAAACATTAAATGATAATGAACTTATATATTTATGCAATGAAAATAATGAAGAGGCAGAAATAATTTTAATAGAAAAATATAAAGGATGTATTCTTACAATATTAAAAGATTATTTAAGAGAATATAATATTATAGGAGTTGAGGTTGCTGATCTTTATCAAGAAGGATTAATTGGTTTAATTCATGCAATTAAAACATATAATGAAAGCAAAGAAGTTAAGTTTTATACTTATGCTTGTGCATGTATTAAAACAAGTATAATGAGTAGTATAAGACAAACATTTAGACAAAAAAGTAGAATATTAAATAATTCATATTCACTTGATAAATTAATAGAACAGACAGGTAATAGTTTTTATGATATTTTTAGAGATGATAGTCAAGATCCAACTAAAGTTCTTTTAGAAAATGAGGAAAGTAGTAACTTAATTAAAGAAATTAAAAATAGACTTAGTAAAAATGAAAATATTGTATTTGAGCTTAAATTAAAAGGACTTAATAATAAAGAAATTACAGAACTTATAGATAAGGATAAAAAGTATGTTGAGAATGTAATGTTTAGAATTAATAGAAAATATAAAGATATGTTAAAGAGTGGAAAATATTAATAAAGTGATATATTAATCACTTTTTATATGGTATAATGATAAAGAGAGGATAATATTATGTTTGATTATATAAAAGGAACAGTTAGTAAGACACTTGCTAATTATGTTGTTATTGATTGTTGTGGAGTTGGATATAAAATATATACGCCAAATCCATACAAGTTTAAAGAAGGAACGCAAGATATTGCTTATGTTTATCATTTGATTAGAGAAGATGAGGAAGCATTATATGGTTTTAAAAGTGAAGAAGAGCGAGAAGTATTTTTAAGACTTATTAGTGTTAAAGGACTTGGGCCTAAAATGGCAATGCCAATATTAGCAACTGGATCAATCAATGGTATTGTAGATGCGATAGATAGAGAAAACATTTTGTATTTGAAGAAATTTCCAAAAATAGGCGAAAAACTTGCAAGGCAAATTATTCTTGATTTAAAAGGAAAATTATCTAGTGTAGAGAATGATACAACATCTACAAATGATGAACTTGTATTAGCACTTGAATCTCTTGGATATAAGAGTGTTGATATTAAAGGAATACTCCCTAAAGTAGATAATACATTAAGCATAGAGATGCAAATAAAATCAGCGTTAAAATTATTATTAAAGTGAGGTAAATATTGTGGTAATTGGAATAGATATGGATGATACTATATGTTCAACAAATGAACTTATAATAGTAGAGGCAGATAAATATGATAAAGAAGTTCTTGGTGGTAGTGGTATTAAGGATGAAAGCGCATATGAGTTTACTGAAATGATGGGTTGGGAAAAAGACATGAAAGGTAAATTCTTTGCTGATAGACTTGAATATATTATGAGCCATGCGCAGATTAAACCAGGAGCATGTGAAGTAATTAATAAACTTCATGATGAAGGAAATAAAATAATAATTATTTCTTTTAGAAAAGGTAAATATCTTAGTGATCCAACAAATCTTACTAAAGAATGGCTAGATAGGCATGATGTACATTATGATAAGATATATACAGATACTGGTAGTAAGGTTGACGAGTGTCTTGAAAATAATGTAAAATTATTTATTGATGATAAAGAGTCACATTGTGAAGATGTAAGTAATGCTGGAATAGATGTAATACTTTTTACAAATGCATATAATCATGATGAAAATAGATTTGTAAGAAAAGACAATTGGAATGATATATATAAATATATAAAGGAGAAATATAATGGATGAGAGGATTGTAACAAATCATGAGTTAGAAGCAGATACTTTTGAAAAAAACATTAGACCTGATTCATTTGATGAATATATTGGACAAAATGATGTTAAAGAGAATATTAAAGTATTTGTTAAAGCAGCAAAGTTAAGAGAAACTAATCTTGATCATGTTTTGTTATATGGTCCTCCAGGACTAGGTAAAACAACACTTGCTCATATAATAGCAAATGAGCTTGGAAGTAACATAAAGACAGCAAGTGGACCTACGATCGAAAAAAGTGGTGATTTAGCAGCAATACTATCTACCTTAGAACCAAATGATGTACTATTTATAGATGAAATACATAGAATTCCAAGATATATAGAAGAAATATTATATAGTGCAATGGAAGATTTTAAACTTGATATTATAATTGGTGGGGATGGACAAAGTAGAAATATTAAAATAGATTTACCTCCATTTACATTAGTTGGTGCAACTACAAGAGCAGGTGATTTATCAAGCCCTCTTAGAGACAGATTTGGTATTGTATGTAAACTTGAATTCTATAGTGATGAAGAACTATCTTTAATAGTAAAAAGAACTGCTAGAGTGATAGATGTTGGTATTGATGATGATGCTGCATATGAAATTGCTATTAGAAGTAGAAAAACTCCTCGTATAGCTAATAGATTACTTAAAAGAGTTAGCGATTTTGCACTTGTTGAGGGTAGTGGAAACATTGATATTAAAATAGTAAGGGAGTCTTTAAAAAGACTTAAAATAGATGAAACCGGTCTTGATAGTACAGATATTGAATATTTATTAAGTATAGTTAATAAGTTTAATGGTGGCCCAGTTGGTATTGAGTCAATTGCATCTTCTATTGGAGAAGAAGCAACAACTATTGAAGATGTAATAGAACCATTTTTATTGCAAGAGGGGTATGTTAAGAGAACTAGTAGAGGAAGGATAGTTACTGAAAAGACTTATAAATTACTAAATATTGATAGTAAAAATACTAATTATAATCAAAAAACTATATTTGATTATGTAGAATAAGGAAAAAAGATGGAAAAATATAATAAAGAAGAATTTGATAATTATTTGGAAATTGGTATTAATAGAGCTAAAAACTCATTAAACCATTTTTTTGAATTGTTAGAAATAGATCCTGATTTATTTAATCATCTTTTTGATATAGAAATAATTATTGATTATGATAATAAAGTAATTAAAAGAAGAATAATAGATGGAAAACCAAGAGATGAAGAGTTTGCTATATACTCTAGTGCAGATAATAATTCTGATGATAAAATATACATTTCTAAAGACTATATTAGAGATTTATTACTTGATTTAAAAGATAATTATATTAGTAGACAAGATGTAATTAATGATATAGCACTTACTATTGTTCATGAGATATTACATAGAAATAGAACTATCATACTTGATAAAACATTAAAATATGATGATGTCCCTTATTATGACAAATATAATGAGTTATTTAAGAATCATGATATAGAGATGTATAAAAAATTACTTGATGATACTATTAGTAGTGGATTTTATAATTATTTTGATAGATATATACCAATAAAAGCTACTATAAAAGAAAATAATAAATATGATGTATTAGCATATGATAAAATTAATGATATATTTTGTTCATATAAAGATCAATCATTTGGACTTGATAGTGATAAACCTTTGACTCTTTTAAAAATAGGTTTAGAACTTAATACTATTCATATAATTCATAATATAGATGAAAGAATTCCTTATAAAAATGGTCCATATGAGGAAGAATACTATGCTCATTCTATCGCATATTATCATCAATCTAATTTAAATGAATCAAAAGAAGATAGAGATATTAGACTTAAAAATCTTATATTTTTAGAAGAAAGTTTAGTAGAAATAATTGCTAAATTTATTATTTATACTAGAAAAATGAGTAGTCTTGATATAGAAGATTTTTATAATAAAATTATTAATGATGAAGATATAGACGATAATGAAAAATTAGCAATAACTATGCTATATAAAATGGGTTTATCAACTATTAAATGGTTTATTCTTTCAAGCTATGAAGATGAGTATGATGATAGATTGTATAAAGTATTTCAAGAAAAATATAATGCTTTATTAGAACATTTTAAAAATATTATGATAAATTCAAAAGACCATGATAAAAGTGTTGCTGATGCAAATAAAATAATAAATGAAAAACTTCGTTAAAAAATACTTTTCTAAATTGAAAAGTATTTATTTTTTATATAATTCTTTTTTATATTCAGCTATTATACTATTCATAATAGTTACATAATCTTCATTTGCATTTTTCTCATCATCATTTAAAGTAAATAAATTATTTATTTGAATTGCAATTAAAGAGTTGTCAGTAATTAATTTTTGTTGTCTTTCAGTGAATTCATCACCTTCTAAATAAAATAAATATTGTATAGATTTATTTGATATCATTTTATTAGCATCAGAATATGCTTTATCTATTTGTTGATTATCACTATCAAGTGATATTATATTAATATTATATTTAGTTAAATAATTAAATACATCATTTGTTGTAAGTAGAGTATCATAATTACCATTTTTACCAATGTTATAAAGTTGAACATCTAATTCCGATATTTTTTCGTTTAATTCTTTATAATGTTCTTCTATATCTTCTTTTACATATGCATTATCATTATAATCTATAAGACTTGATTTGATATTACTGCATAACATTAGGTAATTTGATGGATCTAACCATATACTTGATATATCTCCTTCACTAGTCATACTTTTAGTAGCATCTATTAGTTGTAGATTACTATTTTTATTAAGTAAATCTCTTGCTAAATATGCTTCATTTGCAAGACCAGAATAGATAAATGTAGTACCTTTTGCATATTCATCTTTTTTCTTTTGTGTAACTTCATATGTATTATCACTTCCCATAGGGTATACACTTTCAATTTTTGCATGGTCAGAATATAGTTCTTTAGTAGCATATTCAATTGGGTACATAGTAGTATATAAATATTCATCGTTAAAATTATAATCCCAATCACAGCCACTAAGTAATAAACATAAACATAAAATCGTAATAATCTTTTTCATTTATTCTTCACCTCTAATTACCGGGTCATAGCCAATTTTGCCAAAAGGATGACACCTAAGTATTCTTTTTATTCCTTTAAAAATTCCCTTTAAACCATATATTTCTAAACATTCTTTCATATAACTACTACAAGTAGGAGTAAATCTACACATATTATGAGAATGCAATGGAGTAATTTGATATATATCAATCAATTTTATCAATAACTTTTTCATATATATTATTATATAATATTATGTATTAAAAATAAATATCTTCTTTTTATTTTATTTTTTATATTGAATAAAGACATTTATTTATAAATTTGATATAATATTATAGTGATAAGTATGAAAAATATATATAAAAATTATGGAATTATTATTGAAAATGAAAAATTATTAGAGATTGCCTTAACTCATTCTAGTTTTGCTAATGAACATAATGTTGAGAGTTATGAGAGACTTGAATATTTAGGTGATGCTACATTAGAAATAGTGTGTAGTGAATATTTATATAAAAATACTACATTAGAAGAAGGGCAGATGAGTAGACTTAGAAGTCTATATGTTTGTGAAAATGCATTGTATGAATATTCTAAAGATATTAATTTAAGTAAATATATTAAGTTAGGCAATGGAATAAATCAAGCTAATAAAACCATTATTGCCGATGTATTTGAAGCTACAATGGCTGTTATTTATTTAGAGAAAGGCTTAGATGGTGTTAGAACTATATTTAATAATTTAATTGTGCCATATATTGAACGTAAGGAAGACTTTTTAATGGATTATAAGACTTTACTTCAAGAAAGTGTTCAAACTGTTAGAAAAAGTGTTACTTATAATTTAATAGATGAGAGTGGACCTGCTCATCATAAGACGTTTAAAGTAGAAGTTGTAATTGATGGGCTTGTATATGGAGTAGGCTTAGGATTAAGTAAAAAAGAAGCTGAACAAAACGCTGCTAAAGAAGCATATATGAAAAGAGCATAAAATTTATGCTCTTTTATTGATTAAGAAATTCTAAATATAACTCTTTATCAAAATTATGTTCTTCACTATCTTTACTAAGCAATTCATCAGTACTAATCATAAAGAAGTTATAATTATTATTTTTATTTATTTCATCATCATCCCATGTAACATCTATATGTCTCCATTTATCTCCAAAATAAATTGTGTTCCATATGTGATTTTCACTTGATACTTTAAAATTTGGAATATCAAGTTCATCTAAAAATAATGCAAATAAATCGGTATAACCACTACATATTGCTTTTTTTGTATTTAAAGCGCCATATGCAGTTGCAGAAGGAGATCTTAAATCTGTACTTTTATATTCTTCATCATAAGTAAGTAAATTTATTATGTAATCATGTATTTTCATTATATCTTGTACTTTTATATTTTCTTTATTTATATTAAAAGATTTTAATATTTCAGATACTTTCATTTTTAAAACTAATATTTCTTCGTTTGTATATAATTTTTCTATTGTAAGTTTTATTTCCCCTGATTGAGATATACTAGTATTATATTTTAAATATTGATTAAATGTACTTACATAATTATTTATAACATTTATATATTCGTTATTATTGGCAAGTATTTGTACATCTTTATAGCAATCAGTATATTCATCAGGACAATAAAATGTAAAGTCAGTCCATCCATTATTTAGAACTGTATAATAAAGTTTTTTTAAATCATCTATATTTTGAGGTTCAAAATTATTAGTAGGTTTAACTGTTTGAAAATCAAAATTTCTATAATTAGAGATAGAGGATGGGATGCTTACTTTTTTAGGAGTGAACATATTTTTAATTATTATATATTTTTCTTTATATAAATCAAAGTTTTGAATTACTATAGTGAAGCATATAGCAATTATTAATAAAGATAGTATACTTATTAATATTCTTGTTTTTTTCATAATTATCACTAATTTAATTCTATAATAAAAAATATAAAAAGACAATTAAAAAAGTAGTACTTGACTACTTATTTATTTAGAATTTACGATTTTATTTAATCTCCCGAGTTTTGCAGTAACATAGTTTTTTAATATTAATTAAAGCCTTTTAGTAT
>JBJEED010000034.1:0-12475 GCA_051872765.1 Bacilli bacterium
TAAAGCAGTAAAACAAGTAAATGATATTAAAATTGGTAATAATGAAAAAAAACAGGAAGCAAATAACAATATAAATTCCAATATCACCCAAAATATGTAATATAATTGATCAGGAGGGTTACGATGGAAAATAATACGAGTTTACAAGCTAACAATAATATTAATAGTACTGTAATTCAAATAAACATAAATGGTAATGAAGTTAATCCTCAAGTTTTAGAATGTTTAAAAAGTTTAAATATTAAAGATGATAATTCGTTACGAATACAAACATCAGCTTCAAATAATGGAAAAGTAAATAAATTATATAATGAATTTGCAAGTATAGTAAATGATTTTGACTCTTTATTTTATATTTCTCCAAAAAATTTTGATATACTTAAAGCATGTGTTACTAAGATGGAAATTTTTGAAGAAGATTTTAAAAATGCATCATCAGATGGTGAAATATTTTATAATAACTTATTTGCTTTATTATTAAGAGTAGATGTAAGTTTATTTATTTCAAAATATGAAGAATCACCAGATTATGTTAAAAAAATTAGTAGTAATAAATGGTTATATGCAAGTTCTTTATATGAGATAGGAAAAAAAGAAGATGCATACATTACTATTGATGAATTATTAATTGATACAGATGATGATAAATATTTTATTCAAAAATGTTTCTTTTTATTTAATGATAATAAGGTTAAAGAGTTGAAAAAGGTTTTAGGTAATAAGAAAAAGATTGATAAATATGGGTACTATGGGCTTTTCGAATTATATATAAAATTTGAAAAAGAAAAAAATGTAAAAAAACTAAAAAAATTAAATAGTAAGTATAAGGGGAAAGCACTATTTCATATGTTCTTTGCAAAGCTTATTTTTGAAAACGATAAAAAGAATGACGTTGAATTAAAAGATAATTTAAAACAAGCATATTTATCATTACAAGATGATGATTTAATAATGTTATTAGAATTATTGAATTTATCAGTTTATGTTAAACAAGATGAATATATTTTGAATTTATTAGGAGATAAAACTTTCTCATCAAATATTATTAATAGTAAGATTCTGAATATTTTAGTATATAAACATGAAAAAGATGATAAAGATATAGAAAGAATAAAGAAATTATTATCTATCGTGAAAGATTACGAATATGTGAATATTAATAATGCAAATGCAATATTGTCATTATCATTGCATAAAGAGTTGGAGGCAATTGATTATTTTAATGAATCATTTAAATCTAATAAAGATAGATATACTGCATATAATCTTCTTAATTTGATATTAAAAAATAATGACCAAAGGAATTTTGATAAAATAGATGAATGTATAGAAATTCTTCAGTCTTCTCAGAAAGCCTCTGATCATATGTTGATTGCTTCAGCATATTTATTGCTTGGAAAAAATATGGATGCATTAGAAAGTTCATATATTGGAGCAGTTCTATCACAAAATAATGCTGATTATTTTATGAGATTGTGGGCTGTTCATACAAAATGCGAGAAAAATATAGAAAATTTAGATTATGTTGTAGATGATTGTGTAGTTATATTAGTAAAAGATAAAGATAGATTATTATTATGCTTTGATTCTAAAATATTAAAATATGAAAAAATAAACAGCTTTCAAGGTGTTAAATTTAATCGTGATAAAATAGTTGATATTAATATAAAAGGTAAGAGCGTAGGTGATAATGTTGTTTACAAAGGAGAATATTATACAATTGATTCGATTGTAAATAAATATGATTATTTTTTGAAAATTATTTTTCCATTATTAAATAATGGTCGTTATTTTAAAACAATAGAAAGTGTTGAGGGAGAGGACCCTTTAAAAGGAATAAAAGATTTTTTAATAGAGAGTAAAAAAAATAGTGATAAACAATTCAAAATGTATGATTTAGAAACATCTGAATGTAATGGATTACCATTAAGTTTTTTTGTAAACAATGAAGATAAGACTTATCAAAATATTATGATGCATCTATTATATATGTCTCAAAAATCAAAGTTGTATTCTGGTGAAATAAACATAATAGATAAAGATAGCAAAATTATTATTGATATAACTAGTTTAGTTATGTTAAATCAATTTAATTATTTAGAAAAACTATTAAAAGTAAAAGAAAATATTTATATTACCCAATCAACGATTAATACAATTTCTAAAACATTTAATTATTATTTGAATAATAATAAAAAAGAGAGCTTATCAGTTTTTGTTAATGATGATAATCAATTGTGTAAACAAGAATTAACCGAGGAAGATAATAAAAAAATATTGGAGTTTTGGAGAAAAATATATGAGATAAGTCAAAACTTTAATATTGTTAATCACGAATCTCCTTTGGATAAAAGTAAATTAGAATGTTGTCAAATAGATGCTATTGATTATTCTGTTAAGGAAAATTATAGTTT
This sequence comes from Bacilli bacterium, assembly GCA_051872765.1. Lineage (GTDB taxonomy): Bacteria > Bacillota_I > Bacilli_A > RF39 > UBA660 > CAG-1000. The sequence goes on from JBJEED010000034.1 coordinate 2,415, forward strand.
AATATCAGAAGATTTATTATTAAAAAAATTAGCATATGTAATGAATGATAAATGTATCAATAGTTCGAATTTTTTATCTTTGGTTGAAAATTTATGTGAAACAGCAGAAGAATATATAGATTTAATTGTTACTTTATCAGAAGGTAATTATATTTATTGTATAAGTGAGATATCTTTTTTAAAGATATTATTACAATCTTTCAAAAATGAATCTATTCAAGAAAAAATTTTAAACATAATCAAAAACATATTAGCTACATCTTTTTTATTTAATATATATCTAGAAATCATAATGAAGGTAATAATATTTATATATTATTATGAAGAAATTAATGATATTGATTATTTTATCAAAATTCTTGATTTGATAATGGAAAATTGTGATAAATATAGTAATAAAAAATGTTTAGAAATTATTAATAATATAAAAAATAATTTATTAAATGATTTATTAGGATAGTGTTATATATTTAAATATAATGTCATAACGTCATAATTATGGCACAAAAGGAGGTAAAATTGTGACAAGAATTACACCAGAGAAAGAAATATCATATATATCCAAAGTTATTGACAAAAATATATTTTATTATGATTCTTTTCTTAAAGATAAAGGTTTTTTATCAGAAAATATTTTGTCTCAATTAAGAAATTTAGTAGAAGATGTTGCTATTCTTTTAAATAATAAAATAAATGATTTGAATTTAGACACTCATTATGATAATGTATCAGACTCTTTTGAAGCAATAAAAGGAATAAGCAAATATAAATTTTTATCAGATTTTCATAATTATTTGCAAGGAACAGCATCACACTATACACCTAATGAAGATAGTGCTGAAAGATTAGTAAAGTATTATTATAGATATATTTGTTTAATTAAAAAATTACTTAAAGATGAATGTGATTTAGATATTATTAATAATATAGATTTGTTTCCTATATATGATGATAAATCTATGAAAGAAAATTATGATATTATTTGTGATAAACTAGAACATATAGATAGCAACAATAAAAAAGCAGTTAAAGGTAAATTTTATGTTGAAAAAGTTAATACAATTTTTTCAAAAGGAAATATATATTATGAATTAACATTATCTAAAGCTTCTGATTATAATAATAAGTTTGAGAGATTAACGTTTTTCTCTAAAGAATATATACCAGATAATTATTCTGTTAATATATTCTCAGTAGATGATATAGTTGATTTAAATGTAGGTAGTGTAAAAATAAAAGTTATCACTTCATATAAAACTGCAATAAGGATATGCGAGTTAAAAAATTTATTTAAAATACTTGGGGAAAATAGTAATTTTGGAGAAAATTACAAAGAATATCGCAACTTAATGGACTATTTAACAGACAACAAATGCACAATTAACCAAATTATTTGTTCTGATGATATAGAATTTAAATCAACTATTGATTTTATTAAAAATGGAGCTGAAAATCATTATATTAGTTTAATGTTTATAAAAATGCGTGATATTGTAAAAAATAATAGAAAAGGTAGTAATATAATCAGATATTTAACATCTAAAATGGTAAATATTATAATAAGAGAACAAATAGGTGAAGAACCACATTGGTATTTAAGTAATCTATATATCCATAAAAAGAGTAGTATGTTTGATGCTATGCCTTTTGCAATGTCACTTCATAAGCATAATCCTAATTTTTATGATTTAGTAAATGCAATCGAAATTGATGATAGAGATGATGAATTGTTATATTCTTATATTAGGAATAATACGGAAAGTAATGATGAATTATATACTCCAATTGATGAAATAGGTTATTTTGATAATATTCCTATTCTTGTAGAAAAGTATAATAGTAAATTATTATCAAGATTACCAACTAGTGATAGTTTTCTTGTTTTAGAAAATGGATTTCTTTATATTAATGAGTACGAAAAAAATTCAATAAAAATAATTAAAAAGTTAGATGAATATGTTAATAAGGTTGAGTCTTCTTTAAATGAAACAGTTGCTTTTTATATAGATTTATTATTTGATGAAACAATTTCAAATGATAAAGAAGTTATACTAAAAGATATCTTTAAAAGTAGTTCTATAGCATTTATTTATGGCCCAGCAGGAACTGGGAAAACAAAAATGATTGAAATATTATCCTTGGCTTTTAATAATTATTCAAAATGTATAATTGCTAATACTAATACAGCGGTATCAAATTTGAATTCAAGATTAGAAGTTGATGAAAATTTAAACATTATGACAGTAAATAATTATATAAAATATTATGATGGACAGTGTGATATATTAATAATTGATGAATGTAGTACGGTAAATAATAAAGATATGTTAAACATATTAGCTAAAATGAATTATACGGCAATTATTATGGTGGGGGATATTTATCAAATAGAATCAATACAATATGGTAATTGGTTTCAAATTTGTAGTAGATATTATAAAACAGGTATATCTTATGAATTAGAAATGACACATAGAACATCGGATGCTGATTTATTAGATTTATGGACATGTGTAAGAAACAATGATAAACGAGCTATTTCTATTATGAGTAATAAAGAATATTCTGAAGAAGTTTCAAAAAATATATTTAATAGAACAACAGAAGAAGAAATTATTTTATGTTTGAATTATGATGGAATGTATGGCATTAACAATATTAATAGAGTAATGCAAAGTACTAACAAAAATAAGGAATATATATTTGGAGTAGATACATTTAAAGTTGATGATCCTATACTTTTTAATGATTGCCCAAGATTTAATGGTTTTGTATACAATAATTTAAAGGGAACGATAAAAAATATTGAAGAAGATGAAAATTGTATGTGGTTTTCAATTGAAGTTGATAAAAATTCTATATCTTCATTTTATGCTCCAGATGATATAATCTTTATAGAAAGTGATAAAGAAGATAAAATAATAATAAAATTTAAAGTTAATGAATTTAAGGATAAAGATGATGATGAGAATGAGTATGATCACATTATTCCGTTTAATCTTTCTTATGCAATATCAATTCATAAAGCACAGGGATTAGAATATGATAGTGTAAAAGTAGTCATCACATCTAATGTTGAGGATAGAATTTCAAAAAATATATTTTATACTGCAATTACTAGAGCAAAAAAACAGTTAAAAATTTATTGGAGTCCAGATAGTCAAGAAAAGATATTTGAAGGATTTGATAAGAAAGAAAGTAAAAGAGATTTAGGAATATTAAATCAAAAAATAAAAAAAGATGCGTAGCTAATTAGTATTTCTACCCATCAGCCACCCATCAAATTGAATTAAATTTATCATTTTTTAGTTAAATTTTATTAAACTCTATATGAGTTATATGTCGATATTACGGGGCTTTTGAACAAGCCTCTTTTTTGATGTAATAGCCCCCTGAAGAGTGTAAAAATCAAAGTACTTTTTTACGATTGATTATTATCCATATGTGTTAGAAAAATACTAAAAAACAAATATAAATAGTATATTTCTATGATATAATAGCATTTAAATTATGGAGGTTTGTTATGAATTATTCTTTAATGTTAGATCAAATTATTATTAATATAGAAAAAGGAAATTATAAGTATGAGTTTATAAATGGTGGATATAATTATTCAGATGAAATCACTGATATATTTAAAATATTAGAATATGAAAAATATAAAACAATATTCTATGATAATATAAAATTTTATAGCTATAAGGAGAAAAAAGAACTTGATCAAAAAATTGATCCAGAACAATATACTTTGGTAGATTGTGTTATCGTACTAAATTGGATTTGGCATGTTGAATCAAGTATAGCAGTTGGAAATATTATGAAAAAACTTAGAAATGGTTCATATTTGAAAATGCTAAAACAATTTAGAAAGTTAATGAAGTAGGTATTTTATAAATAATAAAGAATATATTATGAGTCAGTAAAAAAATGATTCAAATATTATCTTCTAGTATCCATTTTTATCTTATTAGTTTATTTATTGAAGTAACTTTTTAATAGTTAAATAATTTGCAGTTATATTGATCTAAAAGATTATTAACATCAGTTAATTTATAAATTCCTTTCATAAAACAAAATCTTATAATTAAATCGTAATGATTATTTCTTGGTAAAGAGTAAGAAGCACTATCTAATAGCTTTTCTATCTCTTGTTCATTTAATTCCAAGGATAAACCTAATAGTAGTATTGTTTCTTTACTTGGATGGTATTTTTTATCATTTCTAATCTTAGAAAATAATCTTCTATCAATATGAACTTTGTTATAAACATCAGAATCTATTAAATTTCTTTCATCTATCATTTTAAATAATGTAGTTTGAAAATCATTATATTTGTCGTTTTCTTTTATAAAATCATCTATATTAGATATACTTTTAAGAAAAGATGGAATGTCACAATCATTATCAATATCATAATTTGCATCATCTTCTATACTTCTTTTCCTATTTTGACTTTCAAATTTATTATTCTCAATTTCATCATTATCAAAAATTTCATCAAAGAATACTTGTTTTGTATTAATATCTATTTTATTATTTTGTGTAGGAATATTTTTTTCTTTATTATTTAAAGATTTTTTTAAATTTATATTTGAACACGATTCTTTTTTTTCTTCATATGTCTCACAATAATTTTTATTAAATAAAATATTTTTATTTTTATTTGATAATGGTGAGATTAATAATGTAAATGGAAATAATAATATTTTTTTAATAGAAAACTTTTTTTCTTGCTTTAAATTTTCTTTAATATATCTTTTTAGTTCCTTATTCATAACAATTGTCTCCTTTTAAGCGGCCAAGATTATTAATCTTTACTATATGATTATATCAGAAAATATAGAAAGTGCGTGAAAAATATAAAATGTTAATAATTAAAATTAAAGAATCTTTTTTTAATTAATTGATGAAAAAACGATTAAAATGTTGAAATATATAAGAGAAAAACTAAATTTAGAAAATAATCAGTTAGATCAAAAAAATATTTAAATAGAAATCAAGCTATTTATATAGCTAATTTAGATAAGTGTTTAAAAAAGTCAATGTATAATGAAGCAATAGCTCATGGCTATACATATGGGATAATAGAACTTAATAATTTTTATACAACATTAGTTAAATGTAGAAATTTTCTATTTTGGCATATAAAAGTGTTAGATGGAAAGTATGAATTAATAGAGCAAAACAAAAATAAGAAAGGTTATTTTGATGAATATTCTAATATTAGATGTTTAGTAAATGCTTCTACAGAAAAATATTTATTCATAAATGAAAAATTCGATACAAGAGATATTAGAATGATTACTGATGATGAATTTTTAGAAATAATATTTGATTTTAAAATATAGATTTGTCGCTTAATAAGTGACCAATATATATTAATAAAAAGGTATATTGGATACAGAAAGAAGGAGAAAAATGAAAAAAGAAAAAGAATTAATTGATATTGTATTTTTACTTGATAGAAGTGGATCTATGAGTGGAATGGAATCAGATACTATTGGAGGGTATAATGGATATTTAAAAAATATGAGAGGTCGAAATGCAAAAGTAACTACAGTACTATTTGATGATAAGTATGAAATGATTACAAAAAGAGATGATATATCAACTGTGAAAAAATTAAATAATAAAATATATTATACAAGAGGAAATACTGCTTTACTTGACGCAATTGGTAAAACAATTAAATATATGGATGAAAATGGCTCATCTAAAGTATTGTTTATCATTACAACAGATGGATATGAAAATGCATCAGTGGAATATAATAAAGGTCAAATAAAAGAACTAATACAAGGACATAGCAATTGGGAATTTATATATTTAGGTGCGGATATAGATTCTTATGCAGAAGCAAGTTCAATTGGTATTAGAAGTGATAGAACATCTAATTACTCAAAATCAAAAAAAGGAATGGGAAAAATGTTTCAAAAGTTAAGATGTTTATCTGTAATGTTTGAAGAAAATTGCATCACAGATGATTGGAAATATGGCTTAGAAGATTATATTAATGAAAATAAGAAATAGGGTATAATATAAAAATAGAATATGAAACAATAAAAAATGGTTATATTACAAAAGAATAAGCGATATTAATAGCAGGATGTGATAGAAATTTAAATGATTCTATATTTAAAGAAATGAAGGAAAAAATGATATAATTTTGGGATTTATTTCATTTCATGACTTTGATATAGCACTTGTAAAGTTTTATGATGGTTTTGCATGGCATGTAAAAGTTAAATTTGGAGATTGGGGTGGAGTAAAAACAGATAAAAAAGGCAATGTACTTAGATGGTGTTTTTCTAGATGATGGAAGTATATCATGTTTTATAAAATGTAATAGTGGAGAATATTGGTATTATGATGAAGTAGAAATGAGTAAAATAAGGACTCTAAAAGTAGTTTTTTCCTATAAACTTGTTACAAATATAATAATGAAAATTGTATGAATATAATTTTAGAAAAAGTTTGAAATGATATTATATTATTTAAAAATATAGTATATAAAATAAAGGAGGTAAATTTGTGTGCAAAACTTAAACATAACAATAATTCATAATAATATAGACAATTAAAATATATTATAAGTTAAAGGAGAGAAAAAATGGAAAAAACAGATATAAGATTAATGATAGGAGATATTAAATTTAGTAGTAGAGCAGTAGCGGTAATTGAAAAAAATAATAAAATACTTTTTCAAAAAAGAAAAGGTGATGAAAATTGGGCATTACCTGGCGGAGCAATTGCTACTATGGAAACAGGAGAGGAAGTAGTATTAAGAGAACTATTTGAGGAGACAGGAGAGAAAAATGCAATTATTGAAAGACCTTTATGGTTTACAGAATATTTCTTCAAATTTGGCGGTAAAACACAACATCAATATATTTTAGGATATTTAGTTAGTATTCCAGATAATTCATCTTTAATAAAAGAAGGTGAATTTGATGGGATTGAAGAAGGTAAAAATATTATTTATAAATGGATTGATAAAAAGGATATAAAAAAATCTCCAATAAAACCTGATTACTTAAAAACAAAATTAACAAAAATAAATAAAAATTATGAATTTATAAGTGAAATTGATTTATAAATTTTTTTTAGAAGTATAATAGAAAAAATGTATGAATTTGCTTCTATGATTTCTATAATAAACATAATAATTATGTTATAATCTACATGGAGTGATGCGTATGACAGAGTTATTAAGTCCTGTTGGTAACATGGAATGTTTAATGGCTGCGATAAATGGCGGATGTGATGCAGTATATTTAGCGGGCAAAAATTTTGGCGCAAGAAGTTTTGCAGGTAATTTTTCTAATGACGAGTTAGTTATAGCCGTTAACATATGTCATTTATATGGAGTAAAAGTGTATGTAACTATTAATACAATTATTTATGATAGCGAAGTCGAAAGGTTAATTAATTATGTTGATTTCTTACATAAAATAAATGTAGATGCATTAATAATGCAAGATATAGGTATGATTGATTTAATTAGAAAAACTTTTCCAAATATAGAAATACATGCATCTACTCAAGCAAATATTCATAATTTAGAAGGTGTTAAATTTTGTGAACAATTAGGCATAAAAAGAGTAGTTTTAGCTCGTGAAACTCCTATTGAATTAATAAAAGACATTAAGGATAACACAAATGTTGAACTTGAAATATTTATTCATGGAGCTTTATGTATGAGTTATTCGGGTGAGTGCTTAATGAGCGCGTTAATAGGTAATAGAAGCGGGAATAGAGGAACTTGTGCACAATGTTGTAGACAAGAATATTCTTTAGAAGTAAATAATAAAATAGTAGAAAAAAATAAATATTTATTGAGTCTTAAAGATTTAAATACTCTTGAAAATATTGGTAAACTTATTGATATGGGAATAAATAGTTTAAAGATAGAAGGAAGAATGAAAAGACCTGAATATGTATTTTTAGTAACATCATTATATAGAAAAGCAATTGATAATTATAAGAAATATAAAGAAACTAGAATAACTAATGAAGATATTATTAATCTTAAAAAAGTATTTAATAGAGAATTTACAAAGGGATTTATATTTAATGAAGAAAATGATAAAATAATTAACACTTATAGGCCGAATCATTTAGGAATAGAAATAGGAAAAGTAATACAAATTAATAAAAACAAATTAAAGATAAAATTAAGAGATGAGTTAAATATTAATGATGGTATAAGGATAATAGGTAATAATGATTCTGGATGTATTATAACTACTATGTTTAAAAATAATAAAAGAATAGATAAAGCCACTAAGGGTGATATTATTGAAATACCATTTAAAGAAAAAGTATCAATTAATTCAAATGTTTTAAAAACAACTGATTATTATCAATTAAAAGAAATAGAAAAAAATATAAAAATTAATAAAAGAGTAAAAATAAGAGCTAGATGTATTTTAAAATTAAATTCAAAAATAAAATTAATTGTAAATGATGGTATAAATAATGTTGAGTTAGAAAGTGATTATATAATAAATAAAGCTCAGAATTCTCAGACAACATTAGAAAGAATAAAAGAACAATTATCAAAATTAGGACAAACAGTATATGAGTATGAAAACTTAGAAATATTAAAAGATGATGATATATTTGTTCCAATAAATATAATAAATGAATTAAGAAGAGAAATACTCTTAAAATTAGATGAATTGAGATTATATAAAATACCATATAAAAAGAGTGAGTATTATATAGATGTTCCAAATTTTAATATGGAAGAGAATAGTAATATTTTAGTTAGTACATATAAAGAATATTTAAAATTTAAAGACAAATATAATATTATCTATATTGATGATGAAAAAGAATTTAGTAAAATAAAAGATAAAAAGTGTATTTTGAAAATGCCAAGAATTAATGAAAAGTTAAAAGAATATGAATTTCCAATTTTAGTAAGTGATTTAGGAAGTGTATATAAGTATAAAAATGTTGATACTGATTTTTCACTTAATGTAGCAAATTCATATTCAGTAGCATTACTTCATAGTTTAGGTGTTAATAAAATAACTCTATCTCATGAATTAACATATACTCAAATCGAAAAATTAGTTAACATATATAGAGAAAGATATAATGCACATCCGAATTTAGAAGTTATAACTAATGACAATATAGAAGCAATGGTATGTAAATACAATATGTTAAGAAAATATAAAGTTGACACGGGATATTTAATAGATAGATTTTCTAATAAATATAAGATTAAAATAAAGAATAATTTGATGCATATATATGATTATAAAAGAACAAATAAAACAGAAAACTATTATAAAATTGGAATAAATAATATAAGAAAAAATATATAAATTATATTATATTTTGGTATTTAGTTCATTATGTTATTTTTTAAAAATATTAAGAGAATTGTATGATAAAATATCTATGGAGGATTAAAATATGAAAGATATACAAATAATGATATGTGACATTACATCACTTGATGTAAATATTATAGTAAATGCAGCTAATAAGAGTTTACTTGGTGGAGCTGGAGTTGATGGTCAAATACATAGAAAAGCTGGAAAAGAGTTACTTGATGAGTGTAGGAAATTAAAGGGTTGTAATACTGGTGAAGCTAAAATGACAAATGCATATAAATTGCCATGTGATAAAATAATTCATACTGTTGGTCCAATATATAGAAAAGGTAATAATAATGAAGAATTATTATCAAATTGTTATAAAAATTCTATTGCTTTAGCTGAAGAATATAGAGTTTCTAATAACTTAGATGAAATTACAATAGCCTTTCCATGTATTAGTACTGGTGCATATGGATATCCAAAAAAAGAGGCAGCTAGAGTAGTATTAAATACATTAAATAGTTTAAACTATCCAAATATTAAAGTAATTTTATCATGTTATGATAAGAATGACTATCAAATTTATATGGATGAAAAATAATTTCTATATTTAGTAATTATAGACTATTTTTAATAAAAAAATGATAAATATTTAATGTTTTATTGTATTTTAATCTTTAGTTTTGCAGTAAAATCTTGTAAAACCATATATAAAAAGGGCTTAAG
>JBJEED010000035.1:0-50852 GCA_051872765.1 Bacilli bacterium
ATACTAAAAGGCTTTAATTAATATTAAAAAACTATGTTACTGCAAAACTCGGGAGTTGACATTAGTAACTTAAAAAACTTTTGGTATTTATTACGTAAATATCAATATCTATGATATAATTAAATATAATAGGAGAAGAAGATGGATAAAATTAATAATACATTTAAATTTAAAAGTTCACTTTTAAAATTTGGAAATATTTCTTTAATTATTGGAATTATTCTATTTATAGTAGGTTATTTTATGGATAAATCATTTATTCTAATCTCATTAGGTGTAGCTCTAGTAATTATAGCAATATTTATATTTTATTTACTTTATTTTATTCAATACATAAATTTTACTATAAAAATAAAAAAATATTCTGCAAAATACAATTTAGATGAAATAAAATCTGAAATGTGTGAGCCAATAACTTATACTTTATATGATTCCTATTTAACAAAAAATTATATAGTAGCACCAAACAATGGTAACTTATTTATTTGCAAATATTCTGAATTACTTTGGATATTTAAAAATGTTGTAAGTTATAATGGTATTCAAGTATCACGTGGAGTAAACGGATATGTAAATGATAATAAACAACTTCAATATATTTTTGTCAATATACCTGATGGCGTGATTGAAAAAGTATTTGAACTAATATTGTCTCGTAATCCAAATGTTCTAATTGGATTTACAAAAGAAAATAAGGAAAAGTATAAAAGTATTAGAAATACTATATAATTAATTTATTTAGAAATGAGGAGTGAGTAAGATGTTTTGTAGTAAATGTGGTTTTCAAAATAACCCCGGTGAAAATTTTTGTAGACAATGTGGTGCAGGATTAGAAAATAATAATCAGCAATTTCAACAATCTAATCAATTTATACAACCACAACAGAATATGAATAATAATCAGCAAAGTGTTAATATTAATACACAAAATATTAATAGTAGTACTTATAAATTGACTTTAACTAGACCAAAAGGATTTGTAGGTTCATTGGTGAAATTTAATATATTTATTGATGATAATCAGGTAGGAACCATTAAAAATGGTGAAACTATTGTTTTAAACGTAAGTTCAGGCAATCATACTATATCTTTCAATAAGACTATGAATCAAAATATAAATATTTCTGGTGATACTTTTGCTGATGTAGTAGTAATTGCCGGTAATAAATTTGGCTTATCAAATATAAGAGATAATAATGGCCTAAATGTTCAAAATAATGAATTATATACTGAAAGTGCTGATAAAATAATAAAATCAGCAAAAGGCCCACTGATATTTAGCTGTGCATGTATTGCAATTACATTTATAATGTTATTTACAGTTCAAATGGTAATTTCGCCATGGTTGTATGGAATATCAATAGGATATACAATTATAAATTTATCATCTTTAAAGAAACACAAACAAGTTTTAAATGATAAATATGGATCAATAATTACATTAAATATTGTTTCAATAGTGGTAAGTATTATTGGATTTATCATAAGTGGATATTTAATGATAGGTTAATTAAAAGTTAGAAGTAAATAATGAAAAAATAGTTTAATAATACTTAAACTATAATGTTTCATGATCTAACAGTAGAAATTCCCCAAGCATTTGTTGTTGAGAATGAAGATAGTAATAATGATATGCTAATTTTTTAGATTATTAAATATACACCTATGAAAGTTTTAATTTGCATTATTCAACAACAATATTTTATATAAACATTTTAAAAAATTGCATAGAACCTAGAATAGAATGTTATTAATTATGGCGGTAAGATACTAGATTACTTTAAAAATTTATAAATAAAAATATTATAAAGAAAAATATAAAAAAGTCATTCAGTAGATGTATGGCATTATTGAGATTGTAAGAAACTACAAAGTAGAAAAACAATATCTATTGGAGATAACTTAATAGATGATTTAAAAGAATATAAGCAAGAACAAAACAATTTATGGAGATTCATATCTTTGTTATTATGAAAAAAGTTATTAAATGATATAACAAATAGAGAAAAAATTAAACTATTTGAAGTGCAAGTAAAATTAGGTGTAGGCTTGAAAGAGGCACAATTAGTATTTATTAAAGAAAATGACAGTAATAACTATGTATATTATGTATATTGTGAAGGATATAAAACAGTAGTAGGAATAACTAAAGATTATAAAAATGTATATAAGATTAAAAAGATATATAGTGATATTTTATATGTGGATGAATATAATAATATATTAAAACAAAAAGATGATGTTTATGAGATAAAGAAAGTGGTAGCTAACATATTAATTTATATCGAAGTGATGATAGTATTAACTTTATTTTTTGAATAGAGATGTTTTTCGACATTAGATTGTCCTAAATATATTTGGAAGTACTATACTTTGTATAGTATTTTCTTTTTTTAAAATACTAGTTATTATTAATATTTTAGATTTCATTTTTAAAATTTCTAAAACTATATGAAATTTTTTTAATTTAACTAATTTTGTTATATGCATGGTAACACCTCATACTTTGCCTTTTTAACTACAAAAATATTAACATCCACAGAAAACTAATTTATTTTTGTGAATAACCATAAATGATTAAAATTAATAGTTAAAATTATCGAAATATATGATATAATTTTAATTAGGATAAGGAGAAAAAATAGGAATAATTGTCCTCATTGTGGTCCAAATGTAACTTAAATGAAGTTTTTGTAAAGTATGTGGAACAAAAATAGTAATGTAATAAAATAATTTTTTTAACAGCACACAATAGTTTCAACAAGCGAATGGTCAAGGCATTAATTCGCAACAACAAATTGTTGATACAAATTCACAATTTACTAATAGCAATTAAAGTTTTGTTATGACGTTTATAAACTAACTTTAGCTAGAATAAAATTATTTGTAAGTTTTCTTTGGACTTTAAATATATATATGGTTATGGCAAGAAAAAGTGTAATTAAAAAATGTCAAAGTATTAAATTAGATATTACATGTAGGAATAATTTTATTTCGTTTAGTGGATATTCAGATTATACTTTACAAGTATTAGGTGATGTAACTGTTGATGTTGTAATAACTGATACAAAAAATACTTTTAAATATTATTACCAATATTAAAAAAATATAAATAATAGTTAGGAGAAATTATGGGTTTATTTGATACATTCAGAAGTAAAAATAATTATGAAAAAAAATTATCAGAAAAAATAGAATTAAAAGATAGAATAATAATAAAATTAGAAAATGATTTAGATAGTAAAAATAAAGAAATAAAATTGAAAGAAGCAGAAATTGATAATTTAAAAACAGAAATTGAAAAATTAAAAACAGAATTATGTAATAATATTCATGTTAAAGATGGTTCTTCAAACTCAAATGTTATTGAAGAAAAATCTCAAAAAGTTGAACATGCAAAAGAAAAAGAGTCTTTTCATGATTTAACTGATAAAAATCAATTACGTGAAAGACTGATTTCTAAAATTAAAGAGAAAACGAGAATTAAAAGTTATCATATTGATTACGAAGAAATAACTGATGGTGATATTTTTATGAGTAAATTTGGTGGCTTAGGTTATTGGGATACTAATATGGAATATCCAAAAGATGATAATGGTAATCAATTAATATTACTTGCTCAAATAAATTTTGATCAAGAAAAATTTGATGATCATAATTTGCCAATTTCTGGTTTACTTCAATTCTATATATTACCTGATGAAGTATATGGAATGGCGAGAAACGATACTTTTAGAGTGGTGTATCATGAAAAAGTTAATTATGATATAAAAAAAGAAGATTTAAGTAATATTAAAACAAATTTAATGTTAAATTGTGATAATTTTCCAGTTAATGGAGAGTATAAAATTACTTTTACCGAAACTGAAGATTATATAAATTCTTCTAATTGGAATTTTAGAGAAGTAGTTAATAATATTGTCAAAGAAGAATTTAATATTGATGTATCAAAGACTTCACTAAATAAAGTATTTGGTGAAGATATAATGGAATATATTGATGAAATATTTTTAACATCAGGTAGCAAACTACTAGGATATCCATATTTTACACAAACTGATCCACGAGAGGGAAAAAAGTTTAGAGACTATGATGTACTATTATTTCAAATGGAGTCAGATGGTCCTATTATGTGGGGAGATCTTGGTGTAGCAAATTTCTTCATTAAGGATAACAATGACTTTAGTGAAGTATTCTATACATGGGATTGTTCGTAAATAAAATAATAAGGATGGTAAATATATTAAAAATATAATTTATGTAACTGGAAATTATGGTAAATATGTTTCAGTTAAAGAACATTTTGCAGAAAAAAATATAGGAATTGATTTTTATGAATATGATTTTAAAGAACCAGAAGTAAACAATATTGAAGAGATATCTAGAAAAAAAGCATTAGATGCATACGATATTTTAAATACACCTTGTTTTGTTGTTGATTCAGGATTCTATATTGATAATTATCCTAATAATCCCGGTTATCCTGGAGCTTTTGTTAAGAGAAGCGGCATAAGTTCAGATATAGAAGGATTACTCGAAACAATGAAAAATGAAACTAATAGATCATGTAAATTTATTGATTGTCTAACTTTTTATGATGGTAATGAATTTTATACTTTTTATGGAGTAAGTAGTGGAACATTAGCATATAGTAAAAGAGGAAATTTAACAAATAGTGCAAAATCTAACTTATGGTATGTATTTGTTCCAGATAATTGTGATAAAACTTTAGCTGAAATGTCCGATGAAGAAAGAATAGACATGATGGACATACATCTGCTACTGAGTTATTTGCTGAATGGTACAAAAATACTTATTTAAAGCAAAGTATAAAAAGATTATCTTTATCATAATGATAATAATATGAATATGTATAAAAACATGATATAGTTTATTTAGAGATGAATGAAAATTGTGTGCAATTTGTGTGCAAACGTTCGTGAATACATGGTGTTTATAATACTACATATACTAGATTTTATTTAATATGTTGCTAGTAAAAATTATAATAACATTGTGAAAGATAGTTAAAAGCCTTGAAATAAAGGCTTTTTCTATATAAAAAATTAGGCAGTTTTATTTAGTTACATTATTAAATATGTTGAGAGAAAGTATCTAAAATATTTTTAGAAAGAAAAGTAATTAAAAAAGCATTGCATCTTCAATGTATTTATAAGTTTTTAACCATTATTTAGAGATAATAATAACAATGTGATATATAAATTAAAATTTACAAGAAATAAAAAGAATAAATAAAAATTAGATATCTTTATATAATAGAAAAAAAGATACTTGTATTATTAGTGTTATTTTTAAGTATATTTACTTTGACAGGATGTGAAAATGAGACAAATAAAGAAGAAACAATTAGTAATAGTTTTATAACTGTCAAAGCTAATGAAGATGGCAAGATTGTTATTAATACAGAAGATATTACATCAGATGTAACATTTGTAAATTACGAAGTAGATGGTGTTATTATTCAATTTATTGTAGTAAGAGGTACAGATGGAAATGTAAGAATTGCTTTCAATACTTGCCAAGCTTGTAATCCTTCTCCAAATGCTTATTTTATACAAGTTGGAGACTATTTACAATGCCAAAATTGTGGTAATAAATTTCATATATATAAAATAGGAATAGAAAAAGGAGGATGTAATCCTACTCCTGTAGAAGAAAAGGAAGAAACAGACAATTCAATTATTATTGATCAATTATATGCAGATAGTTATAAAGCAAAATTTGAAAACTGGAAAGGACCAATAAAATAAAAATTCAGAGATTGTTGATTCAGGCTTTTCAAGTTTAGAAATGTTATAAAATCAGATTAAAAATATGATAAAGAGGATCCAAAAATATGTTTTTTGAGAATGATAAAAATAAAGTATTCATCTAAAATATGTGAGATTTATTAAAAAAAAGAGAAATTTAAAACTCTATACTATGAAATTAATCACTTAACTTTAAAAAACATAGAGTCAAGTATGAATAAGGTGAAATTGCTTATAAAAAAGTTTTAAAAAAATAGCAAAAACCAAACTTTTAAAATACAATATTATTAATTTAAAGTAATTAATATGAACTATATTTTGGCATGTCTTTCATTTGTTATTTAATAATGTATATTATAAGTACATACGAAATTATTAATAAGTTAATGAGCAAATATTTAATATTTTTTTCTTGTATTGTATAATTAAATAAATAGTAGTTTTTAAAAGGAGAAAATAAAATGAAATTAGTAATAAAAAAATGTATGAATTGTGGAGCAATAGTTATTCCATATAAAGATTGTGAGTGTGAAGGTTGTGGAATAAAGTGTTGTGGAGAAGAAATGAAAGAATTACTTGCAAATTCTGAAGATGCATCATTTGAAAAGCATATACCAACTTACGAAATAGTAGAAGATGAAATATTAGTTAAAGTAAATCATGTAATGGAAAAAGAACATTATATAGAATTTATAGCCTTAGTTACTGAAACAAAAACATATATAGAAAGACTATATCCTGAAATGAATGCACAAGTCAGATTTAAACATATAAAAGGCTCAACTTTATATGCTTATTGTAATAAACATGGTTTATGGATGAGTAAAGTAGATAAATAATATATTAAATTAAGAAATAATTATAATGAATGTTTAATAAAGTTGACTTGTTCTATAAGAAAATATTTTGAATTAGAATATAAACATAAAGATACGATTACTAAGTCTATAATGGAAGAAAATAACGAAAAAGTCAAATATTCAGAATATACTTTATTTTCATTTGGAGAAAATCTATATATAGATATAAATGATTTATAAGTAACATATTTTTATTAAATTATTTGTTAATAAGAATATAAGTAATATTAAAAAGAAAACTCACATAATTATATAAAATAGTTTTAGAGGATAAATAAGTATAATGATTAAAATATAATAACAATATTTATTCTAAATTAATAATGGAAGGTAAATAAATGATTAAAGAATACACAGATAAATATCTAGAAGATGTAAAAGACTTACTAGTTGAGTTAGAAGAATATATTTTATCTATTGATAAAGATAATTTAGATCAAATTCATTGTGAATATAGAGATAAAATGGCTATATTAGACTTAAATAATATTGCTAATTATAGTGGAAAATGCTATTTATATATACAAGATAATAAAGCAGTTGGTCTAATAATGGGGACTATCCCACCTTATGATGAGTATGACTATCTAGATTATAAATGTCCAAAAAGAGGAGAAATTACTGAGCTAATTATAACGAAGAAAATCAGAAATAAGGGAATAGGCCAAGAACTTATCAATAAAATGGAAGGATATTTTAAATCACTTGGTTGTGAATATGTAATTGTTGATGTATTTGCCTATAATGAAATAGGTAAAAAGTTTTATAATAAAAAGGGTTATCATACAAGAATGGAAACAATGATAAAGAAAATATAAAAGATAAAATCTATAAAATTTAGTTTGGTAGTAATTTGTTGATATTTTTTTAATCAAATGATATAATTTTTTTACTAAAATAATGTTAAAGTGAAAGGAATTAAAATAATGAGAGAGATTAAAATAAATGGTATTTATAAGCATTTTAAAGGAGATTATTATTTGGTTGTAGATATTGCAAATGATTCAGAGACAAAAGAAAAAGTTGTTGTATATAGAAAACTATATGATGATGGAAGTTTATTGGTTAGAGATTTAGATATGTTTTTAAGCGAGGTTGATCATAAAAAATATCCTAATGTTAAACAAAAATATAGATTTGAATTACAAGAAATCAAGAGTGTTGCATCTGATTTTAATAAATAGTTAATTTTATTACATTTAAATTATAGTTTTAATATTGAATTCGAGTTCAATAAAGGGAGGTTTTAAAATGAAGTTTGAAGATGAAATAAAACTATTATCAGATGAAATTTATAAAAAGGTAGTTAAATTTATTAATGAAAATAAAGAGGATGATGATTTATATCATGCATTTGCTTATTTAAAATTAAGTAACGGAATGCAAATAATGTTTAGATTCGATAATGCAACTTTATATGTTACAAATAGTCATGAAAAAGGTACTTATGGTGTATTAGATTCTTTAATAACAATTCAAGATTATGAAACAAAATATAAACTTAATGATATTGAATTTGAAACTTTTTTAAATGAAAAAATTAAAAAAAGAGGAAATGACAGATGCAAAAATTATTATAAGTTTCTTTTGGATAAACAACAAAAATTAACTGAACAACAAAAAGAAGAAATTAAAAAAGTATATATTGAATTAAATAAAGCAGTTGATTTTTTGTCATATGATGTAGAAAAGACACGAACTATAGATAATTTTAATGATAGTGTATTTGATATATTTGTTGAATATATGTATGAAAAAGAATTAAATAATTTGAAAAATTCTTCAAGTGAATTTTTCCCGGCTGTAGAAGTAGCAGTTGATTGGTGGACAAAAGTAATAAGTTCTGATAGCAGAAGTGGTAGTATTGGAGAAAATACTTATAATAAATTTTTAATGAATTTTTCAGAAATGTTATTTCCAACTACTCCAATATCAGAAGAACAAATATCAAAGTTTAAATATATATTATCACAAAAAATTATGTCTGAACTTTGTAAAAATAAAGGTGAAGTAGTACAAATGGAATGTGATTATGCTCCATGTTTGATATTATTTGAAGCTTTGAATGAGGCTGGAATAGACCCAAATAGAGTACCTTATAAAACTGATTTGTATATAAGACCATATTTTGTAGGAGTAAAAGAAGGATATGGCTCTAAAAATTTAATAATATTTGATAGTACAGAAAAAGATGATATTCAAAAAACTAAAAATAGATATTGTGAAATGTATCATATTACTCCTAATGATTATGCAGATACTTCTTGTTCTAAAGTTTTGAAAAGAAATAATTAATATTATTTGATTTTACTATATTGTTGTGTTATTTAATTAAAAATTATACAATTTTTGCGTAAAGATAGATAGAGGTGAATATTCATGTGTAAATTTGTAAAAGTAATGTTTGGAGTTACAAGTGGGGCTAAAAAAGATTTTGAATATAAAATAAATGAGATAAATATAAGTAACAATTGGAATCCTAATGCAAAGTCAGGAAAAGATTTCGGTGGATTTAATTATTGTGATGAAAAATGCATATTAAGATGGCTACATAGGGGAGATACAATATATGATGTAGAAATACCAGATGATGCAGAAAACATTAAGATAGAGGGAGCAACAACAATATTTAGAACAAATAAGATAATAGTAAAGAATCCTAGAAAAGTTGATGATGATTTAGCACTTCATTACTATGAAATATCAGATATTCCAGAAAAATCATATTATAAGGCTTTAGGTGTTGTCTGTATAATGAACTATAGAAAAACAGCCAAAGCAATTATAAGAGATAAAGTTAATAAGAATAATATAGAAATTGTATTAGATGAGTGGAATGACTTTATAAATCATAGTGGAAAAAATGATAGAAAAGAATTAAATAAACTAGTAGAAGAAATAGATAATGAGTTAAATAAAATAAAAGAATCATAAGGTGATGTAGAGTGAAAAGAATATATTTAATAAGACATTCTGCTCCATTTGTTGAAATTGATAATTATTCTGATTATAAAAATGTTTCTTGGGATGATTATAATAGGAATATGATTTTATCTTCATTAGGTGAAGAAAATGCAAAAAGAATATGTGATATAGAAGAACTAAATAATATTGATAGCATATATTCAAGTAATTCTTATAGATCAATTGCAACAGCAAAATATTTAGCAGAAAAAAATAATATAAAAATTAAATTAGATAGTAGAATAGACGAGAGATGTTTAGGATGTGATAAAATATCAGAACTCCCCGATAATTTTTCGATTGACTCAATTTTAGATAAAAATTTAAAATATAAATCTGGTGAATCATTAAATGAAGTAGATGAAAGATTTAAATCTTTTCTAGATGAAATTATATATAATGATGAAGATAAGATAGTTTTAGTAATACATGGAATGATTTTAATGTCTTATCTTAAAACTATATGTAAAGTTGAATATAAAGATAATATTTTTAATGTTAGTTTTAAAAATAAAGAAGTTATAAACAGAAAACTAAATAATCCTGATATATTTAAACTAGAATTTGAAAACAATAAGGTTATTAATGTTTCAAATATTGAAGTAAAATTACGTTAGTTAAATATATAATTATTTATAAAATTTAAACATTAGGTGATATAATATGTTTATTAAAGGAGGAATTATGAAATATATTTGTACATTGTGTGGGTATATATATGATGATGAAGAAGAAAAAGTGAAATTTGAAGATTTACCCGAAGATTGGATTTGTCCTTTGTGCGGAGCATCTAAATCTGATTTCAAAGTATTAGAATAAGGACATAAAATATATTCTTAAAAATCCAATTTAAGTAAGTCTATAATAGATTTACTTTTTATATGTTATAATTGATAAAAGAAAAATATTATTATTTAGGAGTGTGATAATATGTCAATGTGGAATCCATGGAGAGGATGTAAGAAATGTAGTGATGGATGTTTACATTGTTATATTTATAAAGGTGATGCAAAAAGAAATATTAAAACTACCGAGATTATTAGAACAAAAGATTTTTATAAGCCAATAGAAAAATTAAAAAATAATGAATATAAAATGAAGTCAGGTATTGTTTATTTATGTTTTTCGAGTGACTTTTTAATTGAAGAAGCAGATGAATGGCGAAATGATTGCTGGAAAATGATAAAAGAAAGAAAAGATTGTACATTTTTATTTTTGACAAAAAGAATTGATAGATTTATGAAATGTATTCCAAATGATTGGAATGAAGGATATGAAAATGTGATTGTATGTTGTACTATTGAGAATCAAAAAAATGCAGACTACAAGTTATCAATATTTAAGAAATTACCAATAAGGCATAAATGTATTACAATACAGCCACTACTGGAAAGTATAGAAAAATATCTTGATGATATAGAGCTGGTTGTGGTTGGTGGAGAATCTGATACAAATGCGAGGGTATTTGATTATAATTGGGTACTAAATATAAGAAAACAATGTGTGAAAAGAAAAGTAAACTTTGAGTTTAGACAATGTGGTACATATACAATAAAAGAAGGAAAAAAGTATAAAATACAAACAAAAGACTTATGTAAGCAAGCAAGATTAGCTAATATCAATTATAAAGTTAATAATTAATAGTTTTAGTGTGATATAATAATTTTGGTGAATAAGATGTTAGATAAAATAAAAAATATATATGAGAAAAATAAAGATATAGAATATGGGTGGAAAGATTCAAAAGGAATAGTACATAATCAGATTAATGAAGGATATGTTAGAAAATTTAGTCTTCAAACTACAGGTGAATTAAGAAAAACAAGATGTGGTAATTGTTGGGAAACAGTAGAATTAACAAGAGAAGAATTAGAAAATAATAAGATTCCTTGTGAAACTTATTTTTTTGTAGTGCCTATGCAAAAATTTTATTGTCATAGTATAATTGTTACTAAAATTGATAATGATTATTATTGGATAGAGAATAGTTTTAAAAATTTTAAAGGTATAAGAAAATATGATTCATTAGAAAGTATTATTTTTGATGTATTAAATAACTTCCATTTAATAGTTAGTGATAAAAATTTTAATATTAAAAATTTGAAAATATATAATTATACTAAGCCAAAAGATCATATTAGTTGTATTGAATATTATTTTCATTGTTTTAGAAGTAATAATATTACAAAAAAGTATATACCTAAGTATATAAAGTCTATTGAACAAAAACAAGTTAAATGATATAATCATTAATAAGATAGGTAAAATAAAAAGGTGTATATTATGAAGTTATATTTAGCAAATGAAATAAAGCTTAGTTCATACAACTTACCAGAAAAACCAGAAGAAAGTTTTCTTTTTTCGTATACATCTTCAATAACTAATATTGAAGTATTTTTTAATGTATATTCTAAAGATAATAATTGGTATATAAAAGGTAATGAAGACTTTATTATAAATGGCGCTGTTACTGATACTCTTCTTGAAAAGTATAAATTTTATACTGTTAAAGTAAAGGGTGTTATAGAGACTTTATATTTATATACATATGATACATATAATGATAACTATAAAGATATTTTAATAGATAATATTGAAACATTAACCATTGGAAGTGGATCTAATAATTCAATTTTATATGCAAATGTAATAACAGAACAAGAACATATAAAAATATATAAGGAAAATAATTCTTATTATTTAGAACCAAACATTTCAAGTAAAGCAAATGTATATATTAATAATAGAATAATAAAAAAGAAATATTATATTGAAATTGGTGACATAATTTTTCTTAATAATTTGAAACTTATTTGGATGGGAACATTTATAAGAATTTATATTCCATTTGATACTGTTTCTTTTGCACAAAATTTAAATATTAAAGAGCAAGAAATCATAAATAATGATAATTATTTAAATTATGATATGAAAGAAAATAATATTGCTTTGTATAAAGATGGTGATTATTTTTTTCATAAGCCTAGATTGAGTTCATCATATCAAACTGAAGAAGTAGTAATTGATTCACCTACCGCTAAAAAAGAAAAAGATGATATACCACTTGTTTTTACACTAAGTGCTGGAGCTACGATGGTAGTTTCTTCCGTAATAAATCTTTATAATACATATAATAAATATGCAGAAGGAAAAACAGATAAAACACAATTGATTATTTCAATTATTACAGCAGTGTCAATGATATTTTTTAGTTTTCTATTACCTAAAATAACAAATTTATATAATAAGAAGGCAAATAAAAGAAGTGATGAATATAGAGCAAAAAAATATCAAATGTATCTTGAAAAAAAACAAGCAGAAATACAAAAGATATTAACTTATGAGAAACAATCTTTATATGATAATAGCCCTTCTAGTAAAGAATGTTATGACTTCGTAGTAGGTATTAAAAATAGACTTTGGGAAAGAGAAATTACTGATTTTGATTTCTTATCAATTAGAGTTGGATTAGGAAACATTAATTCATCGGTTGAAATTAAGGCACCAGAAGAAAAATTCACACTAGAAGAAGATGAATTAATTGAAAGAGCAATAAGTGTCTCAAATAGTTCAAAATTATTAAATAATGTACCGATAACAGTATCATTAGTAGAAAATTTTGTATCAGCAATTATATGTAATTTTGAAAATCAGGAAAAATATCTTAATGGAATTATATTGCAATTATTGTCATTACATAATCCAAAAGATCTAAAAATTGTATTTTTAACAGATGAAGAAAATGATTATAATTGGAATTATTTAAAATTAACTCCACATATTTATTCTGATGATAAATCAATGAGATATTATGCTACAAATGAAGATGAAGCAAAATTAGTATTAAAAGAAATTGAAAATATATATAATGAAAGAAAGTCTGAAATAAAAAATTCAAGTAATGAAATAAACGAAGAAATTGAAAAAGAAGACTTATATAAAAGTTTTAGTCCATATTATTTAATAATTACTGATTGTCATAGAAAATATAGTAATATTGAATTTCTAAATAAAATTATGTCATTTAATAAGAATATAGGATTTTCACTTCTTTTAATTTCAAATTCATTAAAGAATTTACCTAATGAATGTCGTAAATATACATATGTTACCGACAAATCTAGTTGTGTTTTTGAAAAAGATTATTCAAAAAACAATCAAACGAATTTTACAACTGAAATATTTGATAATATAAATATGTATAAAGTGGCAAAAGAACTATCTAGTGTTCCTGTTCAAACATTATCTGAAATATATAATTTACCAAATGTTATTCCTTTTTTAGAAATGTTTAATGTAGGTAATATCGAACAATTAAATATATTAAATAAATGGGCCTCAAGTAATCCAATTGCTACATTATCATGTCCTGTTGGTATTTCACCTTCGGGAGAATTGTTTAAATTAGATTTACATGAAAAAGCTCACGGTCCTCATGGATTAGTTGCTGGTTCTACTGGTTCAGGAAAGTCTGAATTTATAATAACTTACTTGTTATCTATGGCTATATGCTATCATCCTGATGAAGTTCAATTTGTTCTTATAGATTATAAAGGTGGTGGACTTGCAGGCGCATTTGAAAATAAGGAAACAGGTGTTAGGATTCCACATTTATCTGGAACTATAACAAATTTGGATGTAAGTGAAATGAATAGAACATTAATTTCTATTAATAGTGAATTAAAAAGAAGACAGCAAAAGTTTAATGAAGTAAGGGATAAACTTGGTGAAAGTACAATTGATATATACAAATATCAAAAATATTATAGAGAAGGATTAATTGATACACCAATACCACATTTATTTATAGTATCAGATGAATTTGCAGAATTAAAGAGTCAACAACCAGAGTTTATGGATGAATTAATTAGTACAGCTCGTATAGGTCGTTCATTAGGTGTTCACTTAATTCTAGCGACTCAAAAGCCAAGTGGTGTTGTTAATGACCAAATATGGTCAAATACAAGATTTAGAATTTGTTTAAAAGTTCAAACACAATCAGATAGTATGGAAATGTTAAAAAGGCCAGAAGCGGCTTCAATAAAAGAAACAGGAAGATTTTATTTACAAGTAGGTTATGATGAATTATTTGAACTTGGTCAATCAGCATGGGCTGGGGCGGCTTATATACCATCTGAAAAGGTTATTAAAAAGGTAGATGATTCAATATCATTTATTGATAATACAGGAAATGTTATTAAAACAGCTAATAATATATCAACAACAGTGGCAAAAGCAAGTAAAGGAGATCAGCTAACAAATATAGTTAAATATCTATATGATTTAGCAAATAAAAATAATTTAAAAAGGCAGCAATTATGGCTGGATAGTATTCCAGAAGAAATATATCTATCAAACCTATTAAAAAAATATAATTATTTACCTAAAGCATATATAATTGAACCAATTATTGGAGAATATGATGATCCAGCAAGACAGAAACAAGGATTATTAAAAATAGATTTAACAAACACAGGAAATATGTTACTATATGGAATCCCGGGGTCAGGAAAAGAGAATGCCATCTCAACTATGATTACATCTATATGCACAAAGCATAGTACGGATGAAGTGAATATATATATAATAGATTTTGGTGCAGAAACACTCGGAAAATTTAAAGATTTTCCTCAAGTAGGTGATGTTGTTTATGTAGATGAAGTGGAAAAATTAAATAGTTTATATTCTATGATTATTAAAGAAATGTCAAAAAGAAAAACACTATTTGCTGAATATAATGGATCATATGTAAATTATATAAAGCAAAGTGAGAAAAAATTACCAAATATAATTATAGTTATTCATCAATTTGAAACTATGGTTGATAATCCTTTACTTCTTTATGAAAAATTTATTAATTTATTTAAAGAAGGACCAAAGTTTGGTATAACATTTATTGTAACTAATTCATTAGCAACAGGTATAAGATTAAAAGTATTACAATTATTTCCTAATAAGTTAACATTAAAATTAGGTGATGATATGGATTATAGGATGGTTGTAGATGCTCCAAGAGGATTATTACCGAGAAACTTTTTTGGTCGAGGATTAGTAAAGCTTGAAGAAACATTAGAATTTCAAACGGCATATGTTTCTAAACCAGAAGAAGTAAATATAAAAATACAAGAAATAGCAAAAAGCTTGAAAGAGTTAAAAATGAAAAACGCGCCAAAAGTACCAACGATGCCAGAATTTTTAACTGTTGATAAGCTAGTTAATAGTGAATATACTTTATCAAATATACCTGTCGGAATCTCTAAAAATAAGTTATCTATAGTTACATATGATTTTAGTGATAATTATGTTCCAATCTTATCTAATAATTTAACAGCCAATATACACTTTATTTATGGATTAATTGAGTTATTAAAACAAATTCCTAATAGTAAGGTCAGAATAATTGATGTATTAAAATTGTATAAAAATGTACAAGGGGTTGATATTTATAATAATGATTTTGATACTATTATAAAGCAAATAAAACTAGAAACATTAGATGATGATAATTTAAAAAGAACAAATATATTTATTATTATTGGTCTTGGAGCATTTAAAAATAATGTTCCAACAAAGACGCAAAAACATTTTAATGATGTTTTTGAAGGTCTTAAGAATTACAAAAAGAATAAATTTATTATTTATGATGATTATAATTCTTACAAAAGTCTTGAAACTGAATCATGGTTTAGAAGTAATGTAAATACTTCATCTGGAATTTGGTTGGGAGAAAATGCAGCTAATCAATATTCAATTAGAATGCCAAATATTTCATTAGAAGAAAGAAAATTAATGTTTAATCAAATTGGATATGTTGTGAAGAATAGTTCACATACAATAATAAGATATATTGTAGACAAGGAGTTTGAAAATGAAAAATAAAGTATTAACAGAAATATATCTATCTGGTTTGGATGAAAAATTTAATGTGTATCTACCATTAAATAAGAATATTGCTAATATAATAGAATTAACTTGTAAAGCAATATCTGAATATAAAAGAATAACTAATATTGATTATAAGAAATTGTCTTTATATAATCATGATACTGCCTTAAAATATAGTCCTGATTTATTAATAAGAGACTCTAATATTAGAAATGGAACTAGATTAATATTAATGTAAAAAACCTCATATGAGGTTTTTTATTATAACTATATTTTCAAGATTAAATAATACTATTTTTGTTGTCTTAATAGTTAACAAATAAAAAAGGATATTATACATATCCTTTATATATTGTAAATAATTATTATCTGTTATTTACACTAAGTTCTTTACTGAAATCATCAGGTACTTCTATAGTATTGATAGCAATTATACTTTCATTGTTGTAAGATTCATAAGTTGAAGTTGTTTGTATAATCCATTCAATTATTTCATTAATGTCTGATTTATATTTACTCAATAATCCTGGTATACTAGACAACCACCCAGAATAGTTAAAGGAAGGTATGTCCAACGAACTAACAGAATTACTTGCAACATCAAGCTCAGTCAATGACTTTGTCAATGTTGATTTAAGAAGATCTAATTTGTTTGAATTATAATCTATTTTACTCATAAATTATTTTGCTGTTTTAGAAACGGTTGTTTCAAGATTATCAGTTATATCAGATAACAAACTCGAAAAACTCTGTAAAGACTCTCCCATATTAACATATTTAATACTTTCAGCTTTAACAGTTTCTAAATATTTATTAGCAGCATCTCCTTCCCATCCATTGTATTCTTGTATTTTTTTAAAGAAAGAATCAACTGCATTTTTATAATTTTGTACAGACAAATCAAATTCAGAAATTAAAGTTCTTGTTTTTTCAATGTCGGTGCGTATTATTGCCATCATCTTCCTCCTCTTTTGCTTGAGGCAGCAGCCGCTGCAGCTGCTGCTTCAGCTTCAGCTATTCTTCTTAGTTCTTCAGCTATTAAAGCTTCTAATCTAGCTATTTCAGCATTAATCCTTGAAATCTCAGCATCAATTGCGGGAATTACACTTCCCGTAATTTTAGTTGAAATCTCTTCTAACTTATTATTTACAATTTCAACTTCTTGTCCATCTGCTGATTCACCATCTATTGTGTAACCTTCTTTAATCTGGTTAGTAGCAGAGTTAATAGTACTATTGCATTTATTAATGTTTGGTACTACTTTTCCAGACAAACCATTTTGTAAATTTATGAATCGCTGTTTTTCTACTTGTAACCTTGCAATTTCAGCTCTATAATAACCTATCATTAGCTCATACGATTTACTGTAACTAAGTCGCCTTCATTAGCCTTAGCAGCAGCAACTTCTCCTGTACTTATAGCAGCATCTTGTGCTTTATAAGCTTCAGCAACCTGATCTAACTTTTCCTTAAATTCATCAAAATGTCTTACTATTTTATTTATTTCAATACATGTATTATCTATGTATGTATTAACAGTATCAGCTTGAGATTTTCCATAAAAACCAGTGCTATTATCAATCTTATATTTTTTTAGACTTTTAATACAATCTTCAACTGCTACAGTATATGTTTCAATTGCATGTTGCATATTGTTAATTTCACCGGATTTAATTGCCATTGTATCCATAATATAATTTCACTCCTTTCTATAATTATTAACTTATTAAATTAGCTTGGAAGTCTTCCCATTGAGATTTAATATCTTCTACAGTGGCTTTTACTGCAACTCTATATTCCTCAATTTGAGTACAAACTTCTTCTGTATGTTGATGAAATTTATCTAAATATTGTTGACAGTCTACACCACTCCAACCAGCAGATAATGCAGTGTCAACTGAACTATAATTTCTTATTGCATCTTCAATTGCATCTATTTGTTGTGAAAAAGAATCATATGCTGCATCAACAGCACTTACAGTAATACCTTCTGACCAATCGCCGCCACCACCAAATAATTGGATGTCCATTTTAATATTTGACATTTACTAAGTCACCTCCTTTTACTGCAGTTACAACATCACCAGAGGAAGTAGCTTTATCCTGATTAATGAATGCTGAAACCAAATTTTTAAAATCTTTAATATAGGATTGTGTATTTTCATTAATGAAAGGAAACTTAGATTCATATTCATTAAATTTAGCATTGATATTACTAGAAATCTCACCCTCGAGGATTGAAACTAATTTAGATATTGTTTTGCTCATATCAAATAAACTTTTTTCAATATCGCTACTATATCCAATTAATGAACTTATTAAAGCTTCTGTTTCTTCATCAATTAATGAAATGTTATCTGACATATATTCACCTCTATCCTATAAATTGAGTATATCATATAAATTTTTAAAATCAAAATAAAAATTATTAAAATGTAAATTATTTTACATCTTATATATTTAGATTTTTAAGCTATATCAAATTTTAATTGTTTAAGATAAATTTTTTGTAACAAAATAATAGTATATCAATTAAATTTAATTTAATAGTTATATCATTTTGACAATTGTATTAACATATGATAGAATTATAATACTCTTTGCACTGCATATAATCTACAGTACAAACTGAACAGACCGTGATTGTATCATGGAGTCGGGTCACACTAGTGACAGTGGAATACACACCCACGGGACAGTAGTTGCTAATACTGATTCTAGGGTGTTTTTATATATAAATAAACACTCTGCATTTAGTGAAATAGAGTATCTAAAATGTTGGAGGTAATTATGGAAAAAAATGAAATTAATTTTTTAAAAAGTATCAAAGGATTAACAAATGAAGAAGTTATTAATTCTAGAGAAAAAAATGGAGAAAATAAATTAGTAGAACAAAAGAAACAACCATTAATATTAAAAATACTAAGCATATTTAAAGAACCAATGTTTCTTCTTTTAATAATTGCAGCTAGTATTTATTTTATAGTTGGAGAGTATAGTGATGGTATAATAATGTTAATATTTGTTCTTGGAATATGCACTATTGAGTATATACAAGAAACTAAAACAGATAAGGCATTGGAAGAATTAAATAAGTTATCTTCTTTAAATGTTAAAGTAATTAGAGATGGAAAAGAAGAAACTATTTCTAGTGAAGAAATTGTTGTAGGAGATATCGTTTTACTTGAAGAGGGAGATAGTGTTCCTGCTGATGGTAAAATATTATATATACAAAGTTTAGGTGTTAATGAATCGACATTAACTGGTGAATCTCAAGTGGTTTATAAAAAATGTAGTGAAGATAATAATAATCATTTTAAATTGAATATGTGTTATTCTGGAACTAATATCACAAATGGTTTAGGTGTTATTGAAATAACATCAGTTGGAAAAAATACAGAATTTGGTCGTATTGGTGAGTCATTAAGTGAAATAAAAGAAGAAAAAACGCCACTTGAAAAACAAATAAATAAGTTGGTGTATGTATGTACGATTATTAGTGGTATAGTTTTTGTTATGACAATAATAATAAATTATATTAATCATTCTGAACTAATTTTTTCTAAAAGAATTGTTGAATCTATTTTGGCTGGTGTTACAATCGCAATGGCAACAATTCCAGAAGAAATACCAGTTGTATTAACTGTATTTCTAGCAATGGGAGCTATGGATTTAACAAAGAAAAAAACATTAACAAGAAATATGAAAACTATTGAGACATTAGGTGCAGTAAATGTTTTATGTACAGATAAAACAGGTACATTAACTGAAAATAAAATGGAAGTTCAAGAGATATATTCACTTAGTGATACATTTTTAGAAACTGCATATTTATCATGTCCTATTGTAGCATACGATCCTATGGAAGTTGCAATAAAGGATTATTGTACTAAAAAACATAATATGAGCAAAGATGTAGTAATTACAAAAGAATATGCTTTTACTCCTGAAACTAAAATGACAGGTCAAATTATTGATAATAAATTATTATGTGTAAAAGGAGCTTATGAAAATGTTTTACCACTTTGTAAATTAGATAAAAAAGAATATAGAGAAATAAAAAACAAAATTGATAATTATTCAAAAGAAGGATATCGTGTTTTAGCAGTGGCAAAGCAAAATAATTTAAAAAGTATTCCTAATAATTTATCTAATTCAAATTTAACTTTTGAAGGGTTAGTTGCTTTATATGATCCACCTCGTAAAGGAGTTTATGAGTCATTAAAAGAGTGCTATTCAGCAGGGGTAAGAGTTATTATGATAACTGGGGATAATGGAGAAACTGCAAAAGGTATTGCTAAAAAAATTAAACTTGAGAATTATGAAAATGTAATTACAGGTAATGAGTTAGAAAAAATGTCAGATGAAGAATTATTTGAAAAAGTAAAGACTGTAAATATTTTTGCTAGAGTATATCCAAATCATAAAATGAGAATAGTGAATGCTTTACAAAAAGATAATAAAATTGTTGCAATGACGGGTGATGGTGTAAATGATGCACCAGCACTAAAAAAAGCTAATATAGGAATTGCAATGGGTAAAAGAGGTACTAATGTAGCAAAAGAATCTGCTGATTTAATTTTATTAGATGATAATTTTAATACTATAGTAAAAGCTATTGAAAATGGAAGAAATATATATAAAAATATAAGGAAAGCAATATCTTACATTATTGCTATTCACATACCAATAGCATTATTATCTTTGTTTGTACCAATCTTTAAACTTCCTACATTATTATTACCTATACATGTCATGTTGCTTGAATTATTAATTGATCCAACTTCATCAATTGTTTTTCAAAGAATAAAGCCTTCAAAGGATATTATGAAAGAAAATCCAAGAGATATAAAAGAATCTATTATAAATTCAAAAAATGCTATTATTAGTATTTCTCAAGGGCTACTAATTTTCTTAGTTGTATTTATAACTTACTATATTTCTATACATAATAATAACACTAATTTTTCTATAACAATTGCTTATTCAATTTTAGTATTGTCTATTATGCTTATAACATATCAATTAAAGAATAATGATTTAACAATAAAAGCATTTTTTCATAGTTTTAATGACAAAGTTTCTTTAATTATTAATCTTGGAGTAATAATTGGATTAATAATATTTATATATACTCCATTCTTTAATAATATTGCTAATACAGTTTCAATCGGATTAGAATGGTGGATATATATTGTTTTGTTAGTTTTAATAGCAGTATTGCCTTTTGATTTATTTAAAATAATTAAGAAAAGAAATAATAGGGATAAAGTGATAAATTAAAATATATAAAAAGATATTTACAATACATAATTAAAATTACAAATTTTTTATTAAAGGTATTTTAAGACATTTATTATATTCGCTATAATATTACTTTCATAAAATAAAATGAGCTTATTAAAAAGTTCGGAAGGGGTAATATTATGGGCGTAGTAAGTTCAAATAAAGAAATAAATAAAACTAAAATAGATTGTGGAGGAACATTTAATGTTAAATTATCAATAACTGCAACACCTGATATAGTAAGTAATCCAACTGATATTGTTTTAGTTCTTGATAGATCTGGATCAATGGCTGGTAGTCCACTTGTTAATTTAAAAAATGGCGCTAAAAAATTTGTAGAAATTATTGATGAAGCAACAGATAGTACGCAAGATGGACAAATAGGAAATGGTAGTAGAATAGGTATTGTAAGTTTCTCTAGTACTGCAACAAAAGATACTGGACTTATAACTTCAGTAGCAGATTTAAATAATGCTATAGATGCTTTATCAGCTGGAGGATCAACTAATCATGCTGATGCATTTGCTAAAGCTATAGAGTTATTTGATGTAACTTCAAGTAACGCTAAAGTTATCGTATTATTTACAGATGGTGTTACTACTATAGGATTGAATCCAACACCTGTTGCAGAATTAGCAAAATCAAAAGGGATTATTATTTATTGCATTGGTCTTAGTGGAGATACCGGTCTTGATGTTAATGCATTAAACTCATGGAGTTCAGATCCTGATTCAGCATATGTAGCAATAACACCTGATGATGCACAATTAGAAGATTTATTTGAAGAATTGGCAAAGAACATATCTAATCCAGGCGCAACAAATATTGTTATAACTGACACAGTAAATCCTTGCTTTAAAATAACAGGAATTGTTGATGCCTCAAAAGGTACTGCTAATATTCAAAGTGATAATATTATAAAGTGGGAAATTGATGAACTTGGAACAACTTCAAATGAAGCAGCTACACTAGAATTTTCTGTAGATCATGTTGGAACTTGTACAGGAGAAATAGAAGTAAATGAAAGTATAGAATATGAAGATACAGAAGGAAATATAGTTCTATTTGAAAATCCTACTATAGAAATTGAATGCGATGAATTTATTTGTATAGAGGAGTGTCCTAATCCAGCAGATATTACAATTAGTGGATGTAATGATACTGCCTATTATGATGCAGGAGATATATATTTAGATTCTTTAGGTAGAGTTTTAGAATTAAATGCTAAAATTAAAAATGTTTGTCCTAATAGAAGGGTTGCTATGGCTGTTACTTTAACAGAAGTTGACTCAAATAATATAGAATACAAAAGAGGTATGAAAACAATGGTAATACCTGCACATTCTAGCTCTATGTGTAAAGATGTTGAAATTAGATGTATCAAATTTGTTTTACCAGAGGAATTAGATGTAAGTAATACTGATAATTCCATATGTAATAATAGAAGATTCAAAGCAAGATTCATTGCACATTATATCGATAATGATTTTTGTTGTTGTGATGATATAGACGTAAATAAATAAAAGATTAAATAACCGGTTAAAATGGTAATTAATAAAGCAGATCATTAAATGAAATGGTTTGCTTTTTATAATATGATTATATAGTTTGATAGAGTAATAATTATTAAATTGTTATAAATATAATAATTTAGTTATGGTTATATGTAATATTGTTATTTAATTAATATATAATAAATAAATTTATAAAAAATATGATATAATACATTTGAGGAACGTATATGGAAAAAGATATAGAGAAAGGTAATAGTTGTGAGTATAATAGACTCTATGATGATAAGAATTATGTTTTTTATGATGATACTTATCTAGGACCAGGATATTTAATTGTAAATATAAAAAATAGAAGAGTGAATAAATTTTTAAAAATTTATAGTACTAATGATAATGGATTTCCTTTATTTGCAATTAGAGCATATTCTTTAGAAATAGAGGAAAATTTCGATGAAGAATTTAGTAGTATAGATTTTATTTTTGAGAATTTAGAAGATGATGAAACTGGTTTATATGATATATTTGCTAAATTAGCACATAATTTAGAAGGAAAAAGTATCTTTTCTATTAATCCTTTAAGTCAAGGAAAAAATAATTTAAAATTATATACAAATACTGAAATAACTAAAATAACTTTATCAAAAGATAATTATAATGGGAATCAGCATCCAATAGATTATATTGATATTTTAATAGGAGATGAGTTATCCTGCGATAATTATTATGCAGTACTCGATTTTTACAATGAAATATCAAGAATATGTATGAATAAATTTTCTTTAGATGAAGTTAAAAAATTAGTGTTATTATGATTATGATAAATTAAATCTTATTTATTATTTGGAGGGAAAGTATGTTTGAATTTTTAGAATATCCAAAGTGTTCTACTTGTAAAAAAGCAAAAAAATATTTAGAAGATAATAATATTTCATTTAGTGATAGACATATAATAGATAGAAAACCAACAAAAGAAGAGCTTAATAAATGGATTATATTAAGTAAAAAAGAAATAAAAAGCTGGTTTAATACAAGCGGAGTAAAATATAAAGAATTAAAATTAAAAGATAAGTTACCTAATATGACAAATGATGAAAAAATAGAATTACTATCGACTGATGGTATGTTAGTTAAAAGACCAATATTAGTAACAAATAATAAAGTTTATATTGGATTTAAAGAAGATGAATGGAAAGAAATTATGAGAAATGAGGAGAATTTTAATGAAAAAAATTAATTATAGTATTATTGCAGGGGTATATGTTTTAAGCACAGATGGTTCTGCATGTATAGTAGATGCGGTATCTCAAGTAAGTGCTGGAGAAAATCCATTAATTGCTGTTTCTGTAAATAAAAATAATTATACAAATGAAATGATGAGAAAAAACAATAGATTTTCATTATCAATATTATCTAAAGATGTAAATGGTAATATTATTAAAACATTTGGTTTTAGTTCATCCAGAGATATAAATAAATTTGAAAACATTGAATTCAAAGAAATTGATGAATTAAAAGTAGTTAATGATTCAATTGGTTATATGACATTTGAAAAAGTTAATGAATTAGATTGTGACACACATACATTATTTATTGGAAGACTAGTTAACGCAGAAAGATATAATGATAAAGAAGAATTAGTTTATCAATATTATCAAAATCATAAAGATGAATATATAAAAGTAAAAGTCAATAATACAAAAACCGTATGGGTTTGTAGTTTGTGTGGATACATATATGAAGGTGAAAATATAGATGATGATTATACTTGTCCATTATGTGGAGCAACTAAAGATTTGTTTGTAAAAAAAGATAATGAAAATCATTAAGATGTACTTAGAATATAACGATATTATATAGTTATTTTTCATTATCTATTAGATTTACATAATTTTTATTTAAAGATTAAGGGAGTGTGAAATGAAAATACCTTTAAGATTTCAAATAACCGAATTTGATTGTGGAACAGTATCACTTTTAAATGCGTTTAGTTATTTATTTGAAAGAGAAGAAATTCCGGCTTTATTAGTTAAACAAATTCATAAATATACTTTAGACTGTTATGATGAAAATGGAAATTTGGGAAATGGAGGAACAAGTAAAGAGGCAATAAATAAACTTACAACATGGATTACAAATTATGCTAATAGTAATGATTTTGATGTATCATGTGAAAGATTAGTAGGAGAGAAAGTTTCTTATGAAAACTTGATTGAATGTTTAAATGATAAAGGAGTAGTTTTTGCTAGATGCTGGCAAAAGAATGAACATTATATTATTATTACAAAAATTAAAAAAAATAAAGTATATATTTTTGATCCATATTATTTTGAAAAATCATATTATGATAAAGATAAACAAGTTAAAATTATATTAAATAAACCTTTTACACATAATCGCATTGTTAGTTTAAAAAGATTACTATCTCAGACTCATTGTGATTTTTCACTTGGTCCCATAGATAATAGAGAATGTGTGTTAATGAAAAGGAATAGTGATATAAATTGAAAATACAAGTTATAGGTTCTGGATGTATGAGAACAAAATATAATAGCGCTTGCTATCTTATTGATGATGAAATAATGATAGATTTTCCAAATGGAGCTTGTAAATATTTATATAATTTACATATTAATCCAAGTAATATAGAATATATTCTATTGACCCATTTACATGGTGATCATTATTTTGATATACCATTTTGCATTTTAAATAAATTAAATGAAGAAAATAAAAATTTAAATATATATTGTTCAAAAGATGGAAAAAGTAAAATAAAAAAATTAAATAATTTAGCTTTTCCAAATTCTTTTAGAAATATACATAAAAAAATAAATCTGAAATATATTTTTAATAATAGTTTTAAAATTAAAAGTTATTATGTTAATAAAATTTTAGTTAATCATGGAAAAATGAAACCTTCATTTGGATATATTTTTAATTATAATAACAATTATATTGGGTTTACAGGAGATTCTTCTTTATGTGAAAATATAGAGTTAATGGCAAAGAAATGTATCTATTTATTTTGTGATTGTACATTAAATATTGGGAACAACCAACATTTAGGAGTTGATAATATCAAATACTTATCAGAAAAGTATCCTGAATGTATTTTCGTTGTTACTCATTTGGAAGATGAAAGTAGAGAAAAATTAATTAATCTTAAAATAAGTAATGTTATTATTCCAAATGATGGACAAACTATAATAGTAGATAAATACATTTAATATTATGTGTTTAATTTGATTAAGTTGTATGTTTGAAATATTATTTTAAGTAATAAATACTATGTTTGATTAGAGGTGTAATATTATGGAATTGGTTCAAGTTGATAATAATACTTATTACATAAAAAATAAAACCAATATTGGTATATATAAAGTAGATAGTAATTTTGTTTATATAATAGATAGTGGTAATGATAAAGATAGTGGTAAAAAAATATTAAGAATAATAACTGAAAAAGGTTGGAGAATAAAAGGAATTATTAACACTCATTCTAATGCAGATCATATTGGTGGTAATAAAGTAATACAAGAAAAAACAGGGTGTGATATTTATTCTTATAATATAGAAAAATGTATAACAGAAAATCCAATATTAGAACCTTCAATATTATATGGTGGTTTTCCATTTAAAGATTTAAAAAATAAATTTTTATATGCTAGTAAATCGCAAGTAAAAGATATAGAAGAATTAAATGAACAGGGTATTGAATATATAAAGTTACCAGGTCATTTTTTTGATATGATAGGTATTAAGACAAGCGATAATATTTATTTTTTAGCAGACAGTTTATTTAGTCGTGAAGTAATAGATAAATATCATGTATTCTTTATTTATGATGTTAAAAGTTATTTAGACACATTAGATTATTTAGACACATTAGATGGTAAATTATATGTTTTATCTCATATTGATGCTTGCAGTAATATAAAAGATTTAATAAAAATAAATAGGGACAAGGTAACTGAGATAATAGAGGTTATATATTCTTATTTAAATGAAGAAAAAACTTTTGAAGATATTTTACAATATATATTTAATAAATATAATCTTGTTATGAATACTAATCAATATGTCCTAATAGGTAGTACAATCAAATCATATTTATCTTATTTATTTGATAGTGGTAAAATTATTTATGAATTTGTAAATAATAAAATGATATGGAAACAAAATATGAATAATAATGAAGTGAACATTAAATAATATTGCAATAATTTATTAAGGTATCTTATGATATCTTTTTTAGTTATATAATGGTATAATATTTTATATGGAAACAAAAGATATAGAAAAAAAATTAAGTGAGTTTAATGATATTCTTATAGATTTGAAGAATAAATTGGATTTGGATATAAAACTAGTAAGAATTAATGAATTAGAAGATATAATTTCTGATATTAATTTTTGGTCTAGGAATGATACAAAAGAAATATTAGAAGAACTTAAGAATATTAAGAGTATTGTAAGCAAATATGAAGATATTGAAGAAAATATAGATACTTATAGACAAATGCTTGAACTTGGACTTAATGAGGATGATTTAAATGAACTTATTAGTGAAATTAGTAAAATAGAAAAACAATTAGATGAATTAAAATTATCTACTTTTTTATGTGGCGAGTATGATTCATCAAATGCATATGTTGAAATACATTCTGGTGCGGGTGGTACTGAAAGTAATGATTGGGCAAATATGTTATATAGAATGTATACAAGATATTTTGAAAAAAACGATTATAAATATGAAATAATAAGTAAAAGCGAGGGTGAAGAAGTTGGACTTAAAGGAGTTGTTTTACTAGTAAAAGGATATTATCCTTATGGATATTTAAAGGGAGAAACAGGTGTTCATAGATTAGTTAGAATAAGTCCTTTTGATAGTAATAAAAGAAGACATACATCATTTGCTTCAGTTTTAGTAACTCCAGAAATAAATAAAAATTTAGATGTCGATATAAAAGAAAGTGATTTAAAAATAGATGTATATCATTCAAGCGGAGCGGGAGGCCAAAGTGTTAATACTACTGATTCTGCAGTTAGAATAACTCATTTGCCAACTGGTATTGTGACATCATGTCAAGTAGAAAGAAGTCAAGTTAAAAATAAAGAACGAGCTTTAGAAATGTTAAAATCAAAATTATTT
Source organism: Bacilli bacterium (assembly GCA_051872765.1). Lineage (GTDB taxonomy): Bacteria > Bacillota_I > Bacilli_A > RF39 > UBA660 > CAG-1000. Next base: position 28,432 of record JBJEED010000035.1, read on the forward strand.
TTAATGAGATTAAATGAGTTTAATAAAAAAGTTCAAGAATTAAAAGGGGATGTTATGGATGTTAATTTTGGAAGTGCAATTAGAAGTTATGTAATGTGTCCATATACTCTTGTGAAAGATACAAGAACTAATTATGAAACTTCTAATGTTGATAAAGTTTTAGATGGGGATATTCAAGAGTTTTTAGAAGAATATTTAAAAATATAGGTTTAAAATAATATATAAAAACTTTATAAGAGGTATAAATGGATATTGATAGTTTAAATAATAAAATTATTATTATAAAAGATGGTTATAAAAAGATATTACTAAAAAAAATAAATGATTCTAAAAAACTAATTAATGTAAAAATTATTACTTTAAATGAACTAAAAAGAAAATATTGTTTTGATTATAATGAAGAGTGTATATATTATGTTTGTAAAAAATATAATATTATTTGTGATGTTGCTAAGATATATTTAGATAATTTATATTATATAGATAAAGATAGTATTAATGAAAAAATACATTTTTTATACGAATTAAAAAAAGATTTAATAAATAAAAATTTGATTAAAGAAAATAAATTATTTAGAGAATTTTTAAAAAATAAAGATATTATTTTATACAATTTAAAATATATCGATAAATTTTATATTAATATTATCAATGATATAAAAAAATATTCTAATGTTAAGTCATATGATGATTACTACAAGATAACAAAAAAAGTATTATATGAAGCTGATAATCAAGAAGATGAAATATCTTTTGTAGCATCTTCTATATGTGAGTTAATAAATAAAAATGTAAACATTAAAAATATTAAGTTAGCTAATGTTGGAGAAGATTATTATTTTATAATTAAAAAAGTATTTAAATTATTTAATATACCAGTTAATTTAAAAAGTAAATATACTATTGGTGGTAGTTATATTGTAAATAAGTTTAAAGAATTATATTGTAGTAATATTAGTGATACTTTTAATGGACTTGAAAAATTTATTAGAACAAAAGAAGATAAGAATATTTATGAACAACTTATTAACATAGTAAATAAATATAATTTTGTAAATGATTACAATGAAGTTAAAAATTTAATATATTCTGATATAGATACTACGTATATTAAGGTAAATAAGTTTAAGAATGCAATAGATATTATTGATTTTGAATCTGACTTAGATAGTGATGATTATGTATTTTTAATTAATTTTAATGAAGGAATAATACCAGTTAATTATAAAAATGAAGATTATTTTAGTGATAAAATAAAAGAAGAGCTAAACATATCTACATCTTATGAATTAAACACTATTAATACTTTAAATATTCAAAATAATATTAAGTATGCTAAGAATTTAATAATTTCATATTCAAAACATATTAATGGAATTGAAGCGTATAAATCTTGTGCTTATAGTAGTGAGTTAATGGATATAGAAAAAATTCAAATTAAATTTAATTATTCACATTCTTATAACAAATTAAAATTATTAAGTTTAAAAGATGAGAATAATAAATTTGGTACTATAAGTGATGAATTAATACTACTAAATAGTATGTATAAAGATGAAAAATATCTAAGCTATGATAATAAATATAAAAGTATAAATAAAGAAGAGTTATATAATTACTTAGGTAATAAGTTATCTCTTTCTTATACAAGTATTAATGATTATTATAAGTGTAAGTTTAAATATTATTTAAATAATGTTTTAAAGGTTAATAAGTATGAAGATACTTTTGAAATAACAATTGGAAATATATTTCATAAAATATTATCTGAGTGTTTTGTAGATAATTATGATTTTGATAAAAGATATGAAGAAGAAGTTAGTAATTGTAATTATGAATTTAATAATGCTGAAATATTCTTTTTAAATAAATTAAAAAGTGAGTTAATATTTATAATAGATACTATTAAAAATCAATTAAATTATACACAATTAAATAAATTCATGTATGAAAAAGAAGTAATTGTTAATATTGATGAAAAAAAACATATTATTTTCAAAGGTATAATTGATAAAATAATGTATGGAGAATATAATAAAGAAAATGTAGTTGCAATAATAGATTATAAGACTGGAAATCCTAGTTTAAATATTAAAAATACTATTTATGGACTAGATATGCAATTACCTATTTACATTTATTTAGCTAAAAATATTAATGATATAAGTAATGTTAGAATAGGTGGATTCTATCTACAGAAAATATTAAATAATAGTAATAATGAAGAAGACAAAAAAAATAGTTTAAAATTACAAGGATATTCAAATAGTGATACAAGTATTTTACAAGTTGTTGATAGTAGTTATGAAAATTCACTTGTAATTAAGGGTATGAAAACTTCTAGTAAAGGTTTTTATAATTATTCTAAAGTCATTAGTGATGATGAAATAGATAAACTATCATCATTAGTAAAAGATAAAATAAATGATGCTAGTAAAGATATTTTAAATGCTTCATTTGATATTAATCCAAAAGAAATTAATGGTAAATTAATAAGTTGTAAATATTGTAAATATAAAGATATTTGTTATATGAATAATAATGATGTTATTAAGTTAAGTAGTATAGGTAGTGATGAAGATGAGTAAATGGACTAATGAACAATTACAAGCAATAGAAAAAAGTGGATGCAATATAATAGTAAGTGCTGGGGCAGGTTCTGGTAAAACTGCAGTATTAACCGAAAGAGTTATAGAAAAGATTAAAAAGGGTATACATATTAACGAACTATTAATATTAACATTTACAAAAGCAGCTGCTAGTGAAATGAAAGATAGAATAAGAGATAAATTATCTAAAGATATATCTTTTAAAGAAGAGTTAAATTTACTTAATTCATCATATATTACTACATTTGATTCATTTGCTTTATCAGTAGTAAAAAAATATCATTATTTACTTAATATACCTAAGAATGTATCTATTAGTGATGAGGCAATAGTTAGAATAAAGCATAATCAAATAATTGATGATATATTTGAAAGGTTATATAGTGAAAATAATCAAGACTTTAAAGAATTAGTTGATAAATATTGTGTAAAAAATGATAAATTATTAAGGGATTTGATTTCAAAAATAGCATTAAAAATAGATAGTTTTATTGATAGATATGAATATATAGATAATATAGTTAATGAATTTTATAAAGATGAAAACATAGATAAAATAATAGATGAATTTTATCAAATTCTTGAAGAAAAAAAGAAATTTGTTAAATTTGAATTAGATAATATGAGATATTATTTTGATAGTAACTATATGTCAAGAGTAGAAGAGTCTATTATAAATATTATGAATTCTGATGTAAGAGATTTATATTTATATACTAATGTAACATTGCCTAATGCACCAAGAGGTAGCGAGGATGACGCTAAAAAATCTAAAAATGCTCTTAAATTGGCACTTGATGAGTTACTAAAGTTCTCTTCATATGGTAATATTGATAAAATTAAAGAAAGTATAATTTCAAATAAAAAAATAGTTTTAGTAATATTAGATATAATTAAAATGTATATAGATATGATGAAAGAATATAAGTCTCAAGAGCAAATATACACTTTTAATGATATATCTATGCTTGCAATTAAAATTGTTAGTGAATATAAAGATGCAAGAGATGAATTAAAACACTCATTTAAAGAAATAATGATAGATGAATATCAAGATACAAATGATGTTCAAGATACATTTATAAGTTATATTGAAGATAATAATGTATATATGGTTGGTGACATTAAACAGTCTATATATAGATTTAGAGGTTCTAATCCAGATATTTTTAAAGATAAATATCAAAGATATTCTGTAAATAATGGTGGTATTAAAATAGACTTAATAAATAACTTTAGATCTAGAAGCGAAGTATTAGATAATATTAACAAAATATTTGCTCTTATAATGGACTATGATATAGGTGGAGCTAATTATAAAGAATCACATGAAATGGTATATGGAAATAAAAATTATGATGAAGAAAAAGTAAAAAACTTTAAATATGATATAGATATATTAGAATACGAAAATGATAAAGAATCTGAGTATTCTGATATAGAAGTGGAAATATTTACTATCGCTAATGATATAAAAAATAAAATCAATTCACATATGAAAATATTTGATAAAAAAACAAATAAATTAAGAGATATATCTTATAATGATTTTGTTATAATATGTGATAGAAGTAAATACTTTAATGAATTTAAAAGAGTATTTGAATATCTTGAATTACCATTATCTATATTAAAAGATGATAATTTAAGTAGTAGTATAGATATTGTAATTATGAGAAATATAATAGATTTTATTATAAGAGTTAATAATAATGATTTTGGTATTGAATATAAATATGATTTATTAAGTATAGCTAGAAGTTTTTTATATGAACTTGATGATAAATATTTATTTAACATAATAAGTAATAATAGACTTAAGGATAATATTATATATGAAGAATTAAGTAAAATAAGTTCTATTAATTCTAAAACATCAGCTATGATATTTGAGGAAATACTAAACTTAACAGATTTTTATAATAAACTATATAAAATAGGGGATTATGAAAATGTAAATGTAAGACTAAAAAGTATTTATGAAATAGCTAATAATTTAAGTAATATTGGTTATGATCTTATTGGTTTTAGAGATTATTTAGATAATATAATTGAAAATGGTATTGATATAAAATATAATGCATATTCATCTAATAATGAAAGTATTAAAATTCTTACAATACATAAATCAAAAGGTTTAGAATATCCAATTTGTTATTTTGCTGATTTAGATCATAAGTTTAATTTAAAAGACGCAAATGAGATGTTCGTAGTAAGTAAAAAGTATGGATTAATAGTATCAAACAAATTAGAAGATACAACAGATAGTGTATTAAGAGAAGTTTTTAAAAATGATTATGTTAAAGAAGAAATAAGTGAAAAAATAAGGCTATTTTATGTAGCACTTACAAGAGCTAGAGAAAAATTAATAGTAGTTCTTCCGTATAAAGATACAACGAAATATGAAAAAAATGAAAATGGAGTAATTGAAGAAATTAGAAGATGTAAATTTAACAAATTATCAGATTTAATATATGCAATAAAAGATTATTTACCTAATTACTTTATTAATGTTGATACAAATAAGATAGGACTTACTAAAAACTATTTATACAAAAAGAAAATAAAAGAAAACATAATGCCTATATCTAAAAATATAATAGTAAATGAAATTAATATTTCTAATGAGGAAATATCTGAAGAACACTTTTCTAAGGAAACAAGTACATTACTTAGTCCTGATAATAGAAAAAATATGGAATATGGTAAATTAATACACGAAATATTTGAACTAATTGATATGAAGAACTTTAATGATAGTGTTATTAATGATGAGTTTATAAAAACCAAAGTTAATAATTTTTTAAATAATGAATTACTTAAAAATATAAAAGAATCTAATATATATCATGAATATGAGTTTATATATGAAAAAAATAATGTTGAATATCATGGAATTATAGATTTAATGCTTGAATATAGAGAGTATATTGATATTATAGATTTTAAATTAAAAAATATTGTTGACTTACAATATAAAAAACAATTAAATGGTTATAAGGAATATATTGAACATATATCTAATAAAAAAGTTAATATATATCTATATTCAATTATTGATGAAGAGTTTAGTCAAATAAAATAATTAATTTTTATTAAGATAAAAGAGTAACTATAAATAAATTAAGTTGCTCTTTTTAAATATAATTATTATATTAATTATATTTAATAATATTATTACATCCTGTACCATCTTTTTTATAATTAGTACACTCTAAAAAATAATTATTATAAAATGATTTTTTTACGATTAAATAACCATTTTGGCATACATTACATTTTCTTATAGATAAATTTTTCGAGTTATATAGGTTAGTAATAAAGTCACAATTAGTGTTAGTACATATATATAATTTTAGTTTTAATTTGTTACTATATTTAAATTGTAATTTATAATTACATAAAGGGCATTTTATATTTTTAAGTTTATTATTTATTATATTTTTATTCCATGAACCTATTAGCTTAACATTTCTATAATCATGTTTTATTTCGAGTAAAAATTCTGAAGGCTTTTCTTCTGGAGTAATAAAATATACTCTATTTTTAGTTCTAGTCATTGCCACATAAAATAATCTTCTCTCTTCGGCGTAATTTATTGAAGTATCTACTTTTATAACTTTCGATAATATAGGATCATCCTCTAGTTTTGATGGAAAACCATAAGTATCATTCATGCAATTAATAATTATTACATTATCAAAACCAAGACCTTTAGAAGAATGTGCACTCATAAAAGTGATGTTTAATAATGGATACTTTTTTGAAATAATTTTATCATTCACTTTCTTAAATAGATTAGTCTTTATTAGTTTATTTATATCAAAATTATATCTACCAAGTAGTAAAATAGATGAATCTTCTTTTTTATTTTCTTCTATATTATAAGTAATAATTTGCAATAATACTTTTTCTAGTGTATGAGCATATTGCATATTAGAGTTATTTTTTTTAAGACTGTATGTATATATTATTACTGGTGTAGTAATGCTCTTTGGTGATTTTAGTCTTTTTTTAATTTGAAGTGTATTTTTTTGAATAAAATTACCTGCGATATCAATTATTTCTTGAGAATTTCTATAAGTATTTATAATTTTTAGTAATTTAGCATATCCCATCTTCTCTTTAAAACTAGTAAATAAGTTTATATCTGAGCCACTAAATGCATATATAGATTGCCAATCATCTCCAACTGCCATTATTTTAGCATTACATACATCTGATAACTCTTTAACTAAATCAAACCTTTGCCTTGAAATATCTTGATATTCATCTACTATTATATATTTATAACTTAATTTTACATTTTTATTTTTTAGTAGATATGTAGATTCATTTATCATATCTTCAAAATCTATTAAATTATTTTTATTTAAGTAGTTTTGATATCTAATATAGCAAGTTTTAGTAATTTTAAGAAACAATTTGGTACGCTCGTTAGTTGTATTATTTATCATTGAGTTAAAATTATTTATATCATAGCCATTAGTTTTAAAATTGCATATGAATCTACACATCAGATTTACAAAATTTTTAATACTAACTTTTTTTTCTTCTAAAATATCTAAGTAAGAAAAGAATAATATATTTAAATTATTAAATAATAATTTATCTCTAAGTATACAATCATTAAAATATTTATATGTTAGTTCATATAGTTTATTAGAATCGACTAAATTAATTTTTTTATTAGCATATGTTTTAACTATTTCATTACCTATTGAATGAAAAGTTGAAATATCACATAATATCTTCAAATCTTTATTAACTTTACATCTTAATTCTTCAACTGCCTTATTTGTAAAAGATATAACAAGTATTTCATCTTGACTTATATTCATTTTTTCAACTAAATATTTTATTTTGGCTGCTAATGTTGTTGTTTTTCCAGCTCCTGCACCTGCGATTACTAATGAATAATCTTCATCAGTAAGTATAACTTTTCTTTGCTCTTTATCTAACTTAATATTTGGGTCAACTTCTTTTAATATAGTATCTAAATATTCTTTTTCTTTTAATAAAGCATTATTTATAAAATTATCATTATGAGTACTTATTAATTTGTCAATATTATTAAATTTTCGTATTATTGATTTTACTTTATTATTGGATACTTTATTCATTTTTAAAAGATATTTTAGAGAACCATTAGATTTTAATTTATTAAAATATTCAATAGTAAAATTATAATTATATAAATATAAATACTCTTTTTTAGATATATATTTATTTTTTAATAATTCTAAGTTAATATATTTATCTAATTCTAATAGTTTAAGATATTCATCATAGTTGAAAGATGTAAAATCCCTTTTAAATTTTTTTGATATTAAATTCATATATGTATCCTTTCTACATTTTAAAATGTAGTATAATATAATTGATTTAATAATTCAAATTGGTATTTTTATATTTTTGGTGTAAAATTAATAATAAAATCTTTTTTTGTAAATCTTTTTTATGGTAGAATTAAGTTGGTGATAAATATGGATTTAGATCAAGTATTTAAAGGTAGTAGAGAAGAAGTAGTTGCTTATATAAGTAACAGATTTAATTTGATGGAATTTCAAATAGAAATGCTTTATGACTTATATAGTAAGTTGATAAATATATGTTCTAGTAGAAATATGCCTGAAGAATATGAAAAGTCACATAAAAATCAAATATTTAGAAGAATTACAAATGGTGATTGCAATAAAAAAGAAGTTATAGAAAGAATGGCAAAAGATTATTGTAAAGAAATGTTGAAAAAAGGAGAAAGTGAAGCTTTAGCATTTTTAATTGGTAGATGTGAAATGAGTGAAGATAATGCTAGGAGATTCTATGAGTCATATATAAAAATAGATGCAAAAGAAAATCAAATGCTAAGTGAAGAATTAGATACTAATAATTTAGTTGTACAAAGAAATGATATGATAAATGATATCTATAAAAAAGTATATGATTCTAAAAAAGTATTAGAAAAAACTCCTACTGAGTAATAAAATATTAATAAGTAATCTATCTGTTAGATTTTTACATTAAAAAAATACACATTTTTTAGTAATAATGTGTATTTTTAATTGGTAGACATTAATTAAGAATTAGGAACTAGTAATTTTTGGTTTATTTGTAAAGTTGTTGTTGTTAAATTATTTAACTTTTTTAAAGTCGATACAGAAGTATTATATTTTTTTGCAATATCCCATAAAGTATCACCTTTTTTAACTACATATGTTATGTAGTTGTTAGGAATTTTTAATACTTGATTAACTTTAATTATATTTGATGATAAGTTATTTAATTCTTTTATTTTATTTACAGTAGTTCCATATTTATTTGCAATACTATATAAATTATCTCCTGATTTAACGGTATATTTAATGTAATCTATATTATCTTCTGTATCTTGATTAGATGGAGTAGTTGTGCCACTAATTTTTAGTATTTGTCCGATTTGTAAAGTATTGGATTTTAAATTATTTAACTCTTTTAACTTAGCAACAGTTGTATTATATTTTTTTGCAATATCCCATAAAGTATCACCTTTTTTAATAATATAAGTGTTACCTGATTTAGACGTGTAAGGTATTCCTTTATATTCTGCTACTGCTTTGACTACTGCTTCTGCATAGTTTTCATAATTATTTTTTATTTGTTCAACATCATCGCCAGTACTATCAATAAATCCATATTCAACTATAACACTTTCGTTATTAGGAGTATCTCTTAACATAAAATAATAATCTTTTTGAGGATTACTAGGTAATCTTAATTGATAATATTTTCTTACATTTTGTCCTTCTTTCTCTATTTCGTCTAGAATCTTTTTAGAGAGAGTAGAGGAATTACGAAGAGCATATATTACTTCTGCACCATCGCCACCTGCCGATAGTCAATGTGTAACTTTTTTCTAATTTCTTAATATTTAAAAATTTATATTGTGTTTTTCACACCACTCTCTAAATACATAATTATAATAATCAGATGAAAAGTCGCAATATTCTTCATATAAATCATGTTTTTTCAAACAATCATAAAATTTATCCATATAATTGTGGTTTCTTAATATATAAAATAATTCTTGTCTTGTTTGTTTATCATCCCAAATATTTTTTACAAATTCAGACATTATTGATTTATGATCAATAAATTCATAACTTGGCAGTGGATAAATATTTAGAGAAGCTTTAGATGGTAGTTTTTCATAATCTTCTTCAGTTGGATTGTCAGGTAAATACTTTTTTAAATAATCCCATGGGTTTACTATTTCCATTGTATCCGTTTTTAAAAAAACACATTCCATGGCGTGTATATTCATAAGAATATCTGCTATCGTATATTTTTTTAAATTATTCATTATTATCACCATATATCTAACATTTAAATTCTTATTACTTATGACTCTTTTTATTTTTCATTAAATTTTCTATAACATATTCATGAAGTCTTGGCATTGTGATTAATAAATAGCCATAACGTTCCAAATACATAAAGATTTCGGAAGAATCGCCTCTACTATAATAGCCAGGGTTTACTTTATCGCTTTCTTTTATAGTACCATTAAAAAACTTAACAAAATTTGAATTACATTTATTAACTCTATTTAAATATTCCTTAGCTTTCTTATCATTTCCAATCTTATAGTATAATGCAAATAAAGGAAATAACATTTCTAAATCTTCTTCTGGATATTTTTTATATAATTTCAGCATGTCATTTTCTTCTTCTAATGTAGCAAATATTGCCATTAATAAATATCTGGCCCCCATATTATCATTTTCATTTAATCTTAAAACTTCTTTGCATATACTTTCTGCTTGGCGTAATTTTCCTTCTTCTAATAAATATTCTGCTTTAACAACCAATCCTCTAATATATGGTCTTGTTTCAAATATTCCATAAAAATGTCCAATATTTTCTTTATCAAAATATTTCTCTTTTGTTAATCTATTTTTTTCCACTTCTAAACCATCATCTAAAAGTTTCATCCTTTTTATTCCATTTTCCTCTAAATCACATTGAAATAAAATTGCATCAAAACATTCTGGCGATTTTTCATATGCTTTTTTGGCTAACTTTATAGCCTCTTTCTCGTTTCTCGCATTTTGTGCTTCTTCTAATATTTTATAAGCATCGTCGAGTGGTGTATTTTCATATTCTATTTCTCCATTGTTATACATTTTTATAAATTCTTGTAATTTTTCATTTGCTTCATCAATATTTTCAACATTATTATTTTTTAAAAATTCTTGTAACATATTATTAAACTTATTATCCATTTACTTCACCTACTACTTTCATTTTTTTAACAATCTTTTTCATATTCTATTTTATTGCGAGTACACCATTCTTCAGCAATTTTTTTATATTCATCATCTTGAAACTTATACCAATCATTAGTTATATTATGATAATCAGTTATTTCTCTAAATCTATGAAAAGCTCCTTTACCTCTAGTAGCATTAAATAATTCATTTCTTAATGAATCATTACTTATATTGCTAATAAAGTCTTGCATAATATCATAATCATTTTTAGTATAGAAATTAAACATACTAATGATATCATCATTAAATTCATCTTCTTCTGTATATGTAGATTCTTCTATATTAAATTCCCATTGCCATAAAATTTCATTTGTTTTAGTATTAAAATAACAACTTGTTTCCATACTAACATCATATAAGGCATCTCTTATTTCAGATAATTTTATCATATTTACTTCACCTACTACTTTCATTCTGCAATAATTTCTGCAAGGTTCTGCAAAATTATCTGCATATTTTTATTATTAAATATTTCTTCATAACATTGGATTTTTTATTTTAAAAATCCTCACTTAACAAAAAATCAATTAAATTTAGATGAATAATACCATCGCGAGATAAATCTATCTTATCAAGAGAAATAACATATTTTGGATAATTATCTTCTATAAATTTATATGCTCCAAATTCTCTTTCAATAGTACTCTCATTGCCTTTCATTTCATAAGTCACTTGAATATATTTAATATATCCATCTTTCTTTGCTAAAAAGTCAACTTCGCCATTTTTTGTTTTACCAATATATACTTCATAGTTCCTATTTATTAATTCATTATAAACAATATTTTCTAAAACAACATAACTTTTAAATTCTGGATTATTATTTTTAATTTGGGCAATTCCTAAATCAGTTGCATAATACTTATTTAATGTTTTTAAAACTCCTTTACCAGCAATATCATATCTATATACCTTTTTAAGTATTAATGCCTTACATAAAGCATCTATATAATTGTATAATGTTTCATTAGATATTTTTTTATTTTCTTTATCTAAATATTTTATAATATTATCGGCAGAAAATTCACGACCAGCTGTTTCAATCAAATATTGTAATATCATATCAAACAAAACTGTATCTTTTAAATTTAATCTTTTTACAACATCTCTTAAAATGATTGAATCATATACACTATGAAGGTAGTTTTTAATATCGATTTCATTTGTAAACTCACATCTATTAGGAAGTCCACCCCATTTAGCATAATCCCAAAAAGTATCTAAGTCTTTTCCATCTTTATTTGTTAAGGAAACATATTCTTTATAAGATAAAGGATTAATATTAAATAAAACATATCTTCCAGATAAAACTGATGATAATTCATCTGATAACATTTTACTATTAGAACCAGTTAAAAATATACTGATATTTTTCATAGAAGCTCTTAATGAATTAACAACTTTTTCAAAGTTATCTACATTTTGAATTTCGTCTAAAAACAAATAATATATTTTATTATCTTGAATTTTATCTTTTATATATTTATTTAGTTTTTTATAATCTAGTAATTCTTCAAATTCAATAAATTCAAAATTGATAAATATTATATGATCTTCATCAATTTTTCTTTTTTCTTTTAATTCCTCTATTATTTGATTTAGAATAACTGATTTACCACATCTTCTTATACCAACCAATATTTTAATTAAATCGGAATCATAAAATCCTCTTATTTTAGATAAATAATCTTCTCTTAAAAGCATATTAATCACCTCTGATTACATTATATATCATTTTTATATTTTTGTAAAGTTATTACGCTTAACCGTAATAACTTTTATTTTTTTGAAATTATTACGACAATAATATGTTGTACAAAATATTATAATTTATATCATATTGATTTAATTAATTAAATTTTAAAAGTGTGCACAAATATAATACCTGGTGATGGTCATTGTGTAGTTAATTTATGGAACTACAGTATAAGTTATAGTTATTAAACCATCATAATCTTTATACAAATGATATTCTGCATCCGATTTATAATATAATGTTTTATGAATTTTACCATATTGCTTATCTTCAATTTTTATTTTAAAATGATTACTACTTGTCCATTCACCTTTTGACACACAATAACCATCTGATAATTTATATAATAATTTTTGAGTATTTGGAGCAATTATATAAACAGAAATTTCTATCTCATCTCCATATCTAAACATTTCTTTTAAATGTGCTGATTCATTTTTATAAATTTTGCCATTTATATTGATAGAATCATATTCAGGAAAGTAAGTAGACTTTTTTTCTATATCACCTCTAAATTTCATAATTCCATTTTTAATATCACCAACATACCCAACTAATAAATGTTGCTGGTAATCTAACAAATCTCTATTGTGTGCATTCGGATTTCTAAAACTTTCTAATTGTGATAATTGATATTCTATTATTTTTTTCTCACTAAAACATTTTTTAAATATATCCCAATTCTTAGTAATAATAGTTTTTAAATCATAGAAATCAGAATAATATATTTTTCTATTTTCGATTGATTGATCTTTTAATCTTTTTCTTTCCTCTAACATTCTGTTATTCCAAACTTCTAATCGTTCTTCTGTTACTCCCAAATGCTTTTCCCAATCATTACCATATTGATTTTTTAATATATACATAATATTATTTCTTAAAAAATTTTCTATATCTCTCAATGATTTATCAACATCTATTTTTTCTTCAACCATAGCTTCCTCCTAATACATGTTTTTTAGTATAATATTTACTTTGACGTTTCTATTTGTTTTTCTTCTTTATATTCATAATTTAATCTATTTTGTTTAGTTACAACAGACTCCCCTAGATTTCTTTCTATATCTTCTCTTGCTACTTTTGCAGCATGACCACCCATTCTAGCAAATTCTTTATTTTGTTCTAAACCTTGTGGTTTGTGTTTTTTAGCTAGTCTTTTTGTAGTTTCTTCTGACAAATCAGTTAATATTATTTCAATATTATCCATGTTGTCTCTTAAAGATTCTTTACGAAGTCCTTTATATTGTTTATATTCTTTAGCAGTCATGCCAGACCATTCCTTATAGATTTCATTAGTTAGTATAGCATACTCTTTGCCTTCCGTTATACCATTTTCTTGCCAAATATCAGTTAATTCTTTCCTATCCTGAATTCCTTTTAATCTTTTAGCAATCCATTTTTCATCATAACCTTTAGCACGATATATATCTATAGCTCTTTGAGCTGCAAGTGATGGATCGAACACTTCATCAATTCTTTCACTTCCTAATTTAGCTAACCATCCTTTTATTGGTTCCGCATTTTTACTAGGAATAGATTCAATTATTCTAAACATTCCTTCAATATCAACAACATCTGTTAATCTATATTTACCATCCTGAGCTTTCAATTTCAAAGCGTTACAATTTGTAACGGTTTCATTTCCTTCATCTTTAAGCCTTTTTTTCATAACTCTCCAATAAACTTGCGGATTATCACTTTCAGATAAAACTCTTACTATATCAACAACACTAATATAATATTTTTCATCTTCTTTGTCCCATACAGTTCTTATTGTTTCATTATTAAAAATTTTATTAATTAAATGCATTTTATCCTGATTCATTTATAACCTCCTACTTCATTTTAAATTCAGATAATTCTATTATATCTTCAATATTTCCTACTCTTCTAAGATATTCTAAACCGCCATCAACAGCTATACTCTTACAAGTACACCATTTAAAATCATGAACATGTTTAGACTCAATAATATCTTTACATTTTTTACATTGTATTTTATTTACTAATATTTTTTTATTATATAAATCTTTTGCCTTTAATTCTGAATTACTCATACATCATACCTACATAATCCATTACAACTTTTTTAATACCAAGTTTTTCTGCATATAAAGATAGTTTGACAAGATCCTTATCCTTTCTTTTTATATACTCTCTAACACTATATTTAACATGTTCCATGTCCATTCTATTTTTAGATCTAATAATGTCACATATACATCTTTCAATATCGTATACTTTTACTTTATTACCCATAGGTGTTTCTATTTCAGTTAGACCCAGTTCATAAATATCATTATCAACATAAAATACATTATGCTTTCTTAAATGAATACTATTATAACTTCTTTTTACTGTTATATCATACACATCATTCGGAGCCTTTATAGATAAACCGTGAAAATACAGAGCTGTCATATGAGAATATATTACATTAGGCATACTTAAACCAAAAACATAATAATTATCTTCTATTTTATTAGTATCAATATAAATACCCGATGCTACTTTTTCAATAAGTCCTTTTTGTTGCATAATTGAAAGATACATTCTATGTATATCAAACATATCTAGTTCTTTAGAAGTAATATATCCATTATTTTTTTTCATAAGTTCTTCAATAATTCCTATATAACTTTGATCTTGAAACTCTTTTATAGTTAACTTTTCCATATCATACCTCTTTTGACTTTTCTACTGAAATTATATCATATTCAGTGATTTTGTCAAGTTAATAGAATTGTTTTTGTTCTTTATATCAGTTTTGATGATTATATATTTAACAATTCATGTTATAATAAAAGACATTTAGAAGGTGATATCATGTTTAAAAATATAGAAAAAAACTATAAAAATAATTTAAGAGAAACTAAATTTAATAAATTTTACTGGATTACATCATTTTTATTAATTTTAAGTTCTTCATTATTACAAATTTCTGATAATGTTAAGCCCTATTTTATTTATATCTTACTTTTTATTTTTGTTATAGGATATTTTATAATAAATTACATTAAAACTATGAAAAATGTTGATATAAAAAAGAAAATTAATATTATAGAAAAATTAAAAATTTATAGTAACGAAGTCGAAAAACAAAATTTTAATAATATTATATTATTATTAAAGCAATATAACTTTAGGACTAAAAATGATTTAAAATTAGCTATTGATTATTATAATAGTGAAAAACCAATTATAATAGAATCAGATTACCTAGGATGGATCGTTTCTATTGCACTAACATTATCATCTTTTATTGAAATTGCATATAACAACGAAACTCATACAATAGACACAACTAAAATATCAGTTATACTTGGTTCTACACTAGGAATTTTACTAGACTTTTTAGTACCTATAATAGTCTTTAAAATTATAATTAATAAACTATTCATTTCAAAGAAAACAATTCGTTCAAATTTAAGTGATGATTTGTCTTATATATATTTAAACTTCAATAAATATAAAAATCAATTATCAAAAGATCAGTAGTTATACATTTTTTAAACAATATTAATTCCCGACACCATGTCGTCCATTTTAATATTTAAAATTTTGTGATAACGTGTCAACAAATTGGAATTAAATAATTCAACTTCTGACCAAGTTGAACAGAAGTTTTTACCTGTAGCAATTTGCGATGCAGTTATAACTTCCAACCATGTTGGTTGGAAGTTATATTTGTATCTAATTAATATTAAGTTAACGCCTTAACTTCTACACAGAGTGTATCAAAGTTAAACTTCTAGGCAAGTTGCACAAAATTTACAATATTGTATTTTTTCAGCTTCGTCTCAAGTTGGAACAAAGCTACTTAAATTTAGACTTCGACTATTTTAGACCGAAGTTATTTAGTTATCAACTTCTCGACAGCCTGTCGCGAAGTTAAATTTGTGATATATACGAGTTTTATTTTTATGTACTATTCTGTGCTAATTGCACAGAATTTTTAAATCATGAATCTATAGAAAATTTCAATATTTTTATCCTTATCAATTTCAATTTTATCAATTAATGTTTGTAAAAGTTCTCTAGTAGGTTTCTTTATATCAATCAATTCTCTTATTTTCTTTTCATATTCTTCTAATTCTTTTGCTTTAATACTTTCTTTTTTAGTACTTTTATATTTTTCTAAATCTAACTGTGCTTTATTTAAAAGTCTTTCTGTTTCTTGAGATAATCTTTTATAAGTAACATCTGAAATATTACCTCTAAATTTATCTTCGTACAACATATCAATTTTTGAGATATATTCTTTTATCTTATTTTCTAAATATTTAATCTTTTCTTTATTATCTTCCTTTCTACTATTTTTATCTGCTATTTCCTTTGATAATGATTTAGAATCAATTTTATTAATATAATCTTTACAAGTCGTTTTTACTACTTCAAGTAAAGATTCTTCTAATTTGTCATAAGGCATAAAATGTGGTTCGCACAATCTTCTTTTTGGATCTCTCGCATATTTATTACAATTAATAGTCCAATAATTATGATTTTTTCGATAAGTAATGGTTAATGCATTTCCACATTCTTTACAAAATAATAGATTTTCAAATAATCTTTTCTCTCTATTACCAACACTTACATTAGTTCTTTTAACATTACCTTGTATTCTTTCAAAAGTTAGTTTATCAACTAATGGTTCATGCGTTCCAGAAACTATGTCCCAATTACTTTTTGGAAGAGTTTTCTTCTTTTTAGATTTATAATTTACTTTAGTCTGTGTACTTTGAACCATATCACCTGTGTACATTCTATTTTTTAGTATTTTCTTAACTGATGATATTGTCCATTGTTCATTATATCTCATTTTAGAATTAGGATTTTTTCGTTTTAAACTACTCGGTGTTTTAATTTTATTATCATTTAAATATGAAGTTATATAAGATAATCCTACACCATTAGCAGCCATTTCGAATATTTTTTTAACCACTGGTGCATATTCAGGATCTGGTATTAAATGACCTTTTTCTTCTGGGTCTTTCATATATCCATAACTTGGATTACTTCCAATAAACTTTCCTTTCTTTCTTTTATCATTTAAAACACTTCTAATTTTAATAGAATTTTGCCTACTATAATAATCATTACAAGCAATTATAAATGTTGATGAATCATTACTTGCTTGATTAATTGCGCTATCATAATTTTCTTGTAATGATATAAATCTTATATTATTTTCTGGAAAAAAGTTTTCAATATAATATCCAGTCATAACATGATCTCTACCTAATCTTGATAAATCCTTTACTATAACTAAATTTACCATTTTATTTTTTATATCTTCTATCATCTTAGTAAATCCAGGTCTTTCAAAATTAGTACCAGAATATCCATCATCAACATATTCTCCAACAAATATAAAACCTTTTTCTTTTACAAAATTCATTAATAAATTTCTTTGATTAGTAATACTTTCACTTTCTGATTCATAAGATTTTCCTTCGTCTGCCTCTGATAATCTTATATATATGACCGCTCTATAAATATTATTTGGCATTTGCATTAATCCGTTATACATTTACTACTCCTTTCTTTTTTTGTATAACAATCAAAGCCATTTAAAGCATAACACTTTAACTTCATATTTACGAATGTGCTAATTCTTAATTAGTACACTTTTCACATATTTATTTAGCAAATCCACCAAATTAAGAGCATTATCATCTTTTCTAAAAGTTTCTGTAATTTTAAACATAAGCCACCTCATAAAATTTTATGAGTGTCTTTCTCATTTTATTTCTTATTCCTCCTCGCATATATCACTTAATAATTTTCTCATATTTTCTTGTTCTTCAATCGATGCTTCATTTCTAGGTATTAACTTACCATGCCAATACTCATTACCATCTTCATCTTTATAATAAATTTTATCTTCTTTTTTATTTAATTTATTATTATCTTGTTTAATTTTTTCTTTATAGCTTGTATTATAATTTTCTTTAATACTTTTTATCTTAAAATTTAAGACCTCTGATAATTTAATTATACGTTTAAAATTATTTGTACTTTTATTATCATATTCAGTCTTAATATAATTAAAGGTGGCTAAATTACTTATACTTTTGGATATAGTTACTGATGTTACATTATAAATATCACAAAAATATCTATTAGTAGCCCAACAATAACCATTTTTCTTACAAAGACTTATTATATGAATTAATAATAATCTTTCTAAGAAAGTTAATCTATTATCTCTTAATATGGATTTTAAAATAAATACATTTATGAATTCTTCTTTATCCATAATAATCAATATATAAGATATATCTTGAGATAATAAAAGTGCACTTTTAAATATTATTTTCCCTAGGTGACTTCATCTTATAACAAATTAAAATAAAAAGAAATTGTATGAAACATACAAAAGGAGTACCTTTCTGTACTCCCAATATAATTATTATATTTTAATTAACTCCAAAAAACTTTTATATAAAGATATCATTTCATTTTTTACATATTGTTCCATATAACTAAAATCTGGTTCCTCACACTCATTAATAGGTAACATTATTCTTTCCATTTTGATTCTTTCATTATTTCTAATATAACCATAACTATATCTGCTTGCTTGCTTATTAATTTGATTAGTAATAAATAAACCACTATATTTATTTAGAGCAGAACACCTAATTACAGAAATGTTATTAGATGCAATAAAATTATTTGATTTATATACAGCTTCTCCTACTGATCCTTCACCAGTTTTTATTAAACATATACAATTTCCACCATTAACCAAAGAATCATATCTTTCTCCCAAAAAACCAACATTTCCATTATTTTTTGATGTTGCACCTACTACATCATATTCATCAAAATTATTTGTTATAGATGTACTTTTTAATGTAGATACTTCTTCTATCCTAAATAATTCATCACTAACTAACAAAAATGATTTCCATTTTTTTTCATTTAAAGATTCAATAGATTTATACGACAACAAATTTAATTCTTTTAAGCAATATTTTTCATATGCATCTAATTCTTTTCTTACAATATTACTTATATAATTAGTCATGTAGATATAATCAGGATTTCCTTTTTCATCAATAGGCAGCATTATTTTAGATTTGATCATTCTTTTTGGTCTCCATTTTCTAGAATATTCAAAACACACACGTTGTTTTTCTATTGCTGATATTAAAAATAATGCCAAGTTTTTATTTAAAGTAAAATTTTTTAAATATAAAGGATTAACATCATGACTACACGTAAATTTAGTAGGTTGATAATAAGCATACCCCACCGAACCATTATTGGTTACACAAATACAATTTCCTTCAAATAACTTTTTGTTAATTCCATCATTTTTACCATTTCCCGTTTTTGACGAGCTCACTATATTTTTATAGGTATAGAATTCAGTTATTCCATTATTTGAATCTGTCGCTCCTATGAAAGGAATATCACCATTTAACTCTTGTTTTGGTTTTTTGTTATAAAATCCACCACATATATCAAAAATTTCTATAAAATTAAATTCTTTCCATTTAACATTATTCATTTTTGTCACCATTTTCAAATAAATAACTTCTGCCATGTGAAATCATATTAAATTCAAAAGTTAAATAATCAGCTATTGTATTTCTTATTTCTAAATCAGTTGGTATTTCATCATTAAAGTAATAAAAAGAATGTAACCATTCGTCATCTGGTGAAACTTTGGTCTTAATACAAAAATCATTAGGGGCCTCTATTTTATTATTCCATACATCTAATAAATGCTGTTTTTTATCTTTTGCTTGCTCCGTTTCAACTAATCCAATGTGTTTTTGAACTATATATCCATCATCAACAAAGTTAATAAATTTAGAAACTTTTTCTTCATCGTGCGGTATATTCGCCGTAAAAACTGCAATACATGGATTTGTTCCAACACCATAAAATGTATTAGAATTTAATGTTATAACACCTTCTAAAGTGTGTTTTTTCATTATCTGTTCTTTTATAACTTTTTCATAATTACTTTTTCCGGTAACAGAACTTTGGGGAATAATAACTATTGCTTTGCCTCCTATAACTATGCTATCCAATAAATGTTCAACAAAACTTAGCTCACATTTTTCTGGGCTAATTTTACCCATCGAATAAGGAGGATTCATCATACCAATAGTAGCACCTTTTAATTGTAATTTATTGGCATCCTGAGCTAAAAAATCATCACATATCAAGTTGCTTTTTCCGTCACCTCTAAGAATCATATTTGTAGTCGCAATAGTAAACATATATGGCTGAAGTTCAAAACCGTGTAATCTATTTCTTTTTATTTCTATTTTTTCTTGTTTGCTATTAGTCTTTTTTAACATATCATGCATTGCAGAAACAAGAAAGCCAGCCGTTCCACAACACGGATCCAAAACAATATCATTAGGTTTCAAATCAACTAGTTCACAAAATAAATTACATATGTGCTTTGGTGTAAGTACAATTCCTAAAGATTGCCCATCTCCACCAGAATAACTCATAAACTCACCATAAAATCTTCCTAAATAATCTTCTGATGTTTGATTATATCTAATAGTTCTATATAATTTTTCATATAAATATTCAGTATAAAATTTAAGAGGACTTTTACCAAGAACCTCATTTTTTTCATTTAATATAACTGTATCTTTAATAATAGAAAATTGTGATAATAATTTATCTTTTTTTGTTTCTGGAGACACTTGTGATCTGTCCAAATTATCCTTAATAGCATTATAAATTTTTGAACCGTCAGTTTTAATTTTATCGCCAATTAAATCATCAATAGAAAAGTTTTTATACTCTATTTCTTTCAACGCTAATAAAATTCCACTAACTACTAAAGGTTTATCTTTATCACTCAAATTACCATAGTTTCTTAAATATTCATGTAATTCTTTTGCATCTTTTAAAATTTCAGCAGTTGTTTTTTCTTCATCTGTATCTTCTTTTAAAACTTCTCTTATATAATACTCATCTATATTATCGCTATTAAATGAAATAAAACTCTCAACTTCTGGTAAATCCATAAAATATTCTCTACCATCCAAATATATAGGTTTTATAGTATGATGTTTTTCATCACCACTTATTCCAAATGCAATAGCTTTCTTATAATTGGTATTATCTAATATATGCTTAGCATAAAAATATGCCCCATTTAATGCATAATCAGTAATTGATGAAATATTCATATCTAATATACCATTTTCATTGAACTTTGCTTGTTTATCTGTATTTGCCTTATCCTCAATTACTATAACAAAATCTTTAACTACGCCACAATACTCAGGATATCCATAATTTCCTGTTCCCTTTTTTGAAGCTGTCTTTAAAGCCTCATCTATCTCTTTTATATTACATCCTTGCGCATCAATCTTAATATCAGCTTCTTTTAATAAATCGTATACCCATAAATCGGTTTTAATTTCTTTTTTTGCCATTACTACTTCGACTCCTTCTTCAATTTTTCTTCTATAGCTTCAATAACAAATTTGTTTATACTATAACCTCGTTCTTTATCCTTTTTGTTGTTAACTAGATTTCTAATCTTTTTATATAATTCGTTAGACATTCTTAAAGGAATTGGAACTCTTTCTTCTTTCTTTTTATCCATATTATCCCTCTTTATTTATGATATCATTATATCTTAATATAATGATATCACTTTTTGTGAAATTAATCAAGGGTTTGGGACGTTTCCCACATTGGAACGTTAAATTTATTTTGAATTTCCGTTTTATTATAAAAAACGGAAATAAGTCTTGC
>JBJEED010000036.1:0-2372 GCA_051872765.1 Bacilli bacterium
ATTAATGGATTATATTTTACATAATTATAAAGTAGATTTAACTGTACAACCTTATGCTAGTGGATATACAATATTCGATTTTTGGATTCGTTCGTTTGCTAGAATAGAAGATGACCAAGATATTTTCTATAAAAGATATGATATGATTGATAAAAAATTAGAAATTGCCTCATTTATGATTAAAAATGGATTATTGGATATTAATCAAATTGATTTCTTATTAACTGTATTTGATAGATGTATTCAAGGAAAACATTCCTATACAGAAGAACAATTGTTAAGGATGCAAGAAATATTTAATAACATAAAGTTAAAAGAACAATTAGAACTTAATGTTGCAAACTTAATTACTCAAAATAAAATAAAACTTAATTGTTCTAGAGATGAACTTATTAAAAAATTATCAGAAACTAGAACCCAAGTAGAAGCATCTTCTGATAAAACAGATTTTCGGGATGAATTATTGAATTATCAAATGTTAAATGATCAATGTACATATATGTTGCAAACTATTCCCACTTTGGTTAAGAAAAAAATAATAAAATAAAAATATTTACACACGCTAATTGGTATGTCAATTTGTAAATGTGTTTCTAAGTTGTCAAAATAAAACTACTTTCAAATTAAATTTGAGAGTAGTATTTTTTATATAATAGGAAAGTCATCCAAAAAGTTTAAAAATACATGTATAGCAAAAACCCAGGTCAAAAACCTGGTTTTAAACCATGAAAAAAAACGATTATTTATCTTTATAAATATGATGATATCCTCTTTTAGACTTATAATCTAAGGGAACACATTTATCGAAATTACATTTAGCACAAATAATATATGGTGGAGTAGAAATAGGAAGACCATTCCATTCATCTTCTTCTTCAAATTCTAAAACAGCTTCAATAGGAGCTTCAAATTTATATTTACATTTAGGACAGATGTAATTAACTTTTTTCCCACTAAGTTTAAATGGGAAGTTTTCAAAATTAAACATATAAAATCTCCTTAAGTAACAACGCACAGAAAATTCATTCTTGTAGAACAGTTAGGACAATCATAAGGACTATGATTAAAAGAATTTAATATTGATAATTCATGACTTAACAATTCATTTCTTAATTTTTTGGTTTGTTGTTTGATTAACATATTTATTTTATCATGGAATGGTAACTTTTTTCTATAAAAACCGAAAGAACGGATAGTTTTAAATTGAGAAGGAATAACATGCCTTAATATAAAAGAAATAAAATCAAAAGCAGACAAGGTAATTTCGTGATAAGATTCATCCTCATGAGCATTGTAACAGAAAGTAACATTATTACCATCATAAGAAATAATTCTATTTTCACTAATAGCAGGTCTACCACAATATCTAGCAACATATTCTATACCATTTTTTAAAGAAGAAAATTTTTTTGGCTCAGCAAAAACATAAAAGCCTTTAGGATGGTTTTTATATATTTTAGCAATGGTACTTTTAGGAATAATATTTTTCATTAAATCTAAAAGTACTTTTTGAAAACGCTTGGATAAAGCATCATAATTAAAATAATTTAAATCTTTAGATTGGCCAGTAATTTTATTAAATATTTTTTCAGCTATAAGAACATGAATATGAGGATTCCATTTTAAGTCTCTTCCAAAAGTATGCAAAAAAGCATAAAAACCTAATTTAAAAAAATTATTTATTTTATAAGTTTTTAATTTACCTTTTTTATTTTTTCTAAATTTAGTATGAATAATGGAATCAAGGACAATATTAACTGCTTCAAATAATAAATTCATATTTTTAAAGTCAAAGAAATATACTCGCATTTCTTCAGGAATAGTAAAAACGATTTGTCTATGTTTGCAATTAATTGCATGCTGTAAAATACTTTCTACACGTTCGTTTTTATATTTATAGCCACAAGAAGTACAAAGTCTAGATTTACAAGTGTTACCTACAAAAATAACATCATGACATTTAGGGCATTCATAGGCGGTGCATCCTAAATTTTTATTGTGACAATCTATTATTTTTTGAACTTCTTTATTTGCATTAGGTCTAAATTTATCAACGATACTTTTATGTTCTTTATAGTAATCATCCCAATGCTCTTCAAAAATTTTAGCTATTATTCCAGTTTTTTTATTACTATTATAATCAGGATTAATAGTTCCATCACTTTTAAACATATTTTCATTATAACTATGATTTAAGAAATAATTCTTTAAAGTTTCTAATGGTACACATACTTTTTTATCTTTCATAATGTAAATTATATCACAAAAGAATTCCTTTAGGAATTCTAAACGAAAAATTTATTTTTTGTTTTTCTTGTATAATAGGAAAGTCATCCAAAAAGTTTAAAAATACATGTATAGCAAAAACCCAG
>JBJEED010000037.1:0-2316 GCA_051872765.1 Bacilli bacterium
GCATGGGAAACAGATGAAACATTTAGAGTTTTAAGTTTATTAGAGAAGATTCCTGAAGTAAATTATATATTCAATTTTTCTAGTGATGAAGAAAAGGCTAAATTTAAAAGAACATTAAGAGGAATAGTGAAAAATATATTCTTTGCAGAATATACTTCAGATACTTTTAATGATAATGTGAATACAGAGATTTATCACGAAATCTTTAAAGATTATATTGCAGAGAAATCAAATAAAATAGAAGTAATAGAAAAAAATAGTATATTTAACTTTTTGAAAAGAGGTAAAAAGTGAGTAAAAATATTTATAAAGAATATTTAAAAAAACAAAAAGTAAGACAAAAATATGATGAAGAAGTAGTGGTTAATGAACAAAAATCGTTTATTAAAATACTACTTTTTTTATTTGAAATAATGATAAGAATATTTCATGTATTGTTTTATATAGGAATACTAATTTTATGCTCCATTGGAGCAACTTATATAGCAAATAAAATAGGAATATTCAAATTTTAGGAGGTTAAAATGAAGTGGTTTAAAAAAATATTAGCAGTTTGTAGTTTCTGTACTTTACTTACAACAGTAAATTGTTTTGCAGTAACAATGGAAGAAACTAAAATTACTGAAGATGAGTTAAATTGTTATAAAACATATCAAGTTATGGAATCAGAGAAAGATATATTTTTAGAAATGTTATCAAAAGAAATAGAAGTTGATGGAAGCAAATACAAGTATGTAGATTATACTGCTGAAGGAGGAAATACATTAGAAACGATAGATATAAATACAACTAAAACTATATTATCAAAAACAAATAATAAAGATAAAATTATTGAACAATTAGAAAATACAATCAAATATGAAAAAGATGGATATATAGGAGAATATATTTTGAATCCTAATACTTTAAAAATCAAGACAAACTACAATGGCTTTAGAGAGGATTTAATTGAAGAAACAATAAATTATACTAACTTAGAAAGGAATGATTTGGATTTTATACCGAAACAAACAATAAAAAATGGATTAACATTAGATCTTCTAAATGTTGAATGGGAAGTAGAATCTACAAAAATGATTGGAGAATATGAGGTTGCTAATACATATACTGCTAAATGTTATTATGCTACTAAGCAAAGAGTTGATTATCCTAATACATATACAGTAACAGCTGAATATTTTGGAACAGCAACTAAGACTGAAGAACATCCAATTACCTATGTTGTAAAATATGAAAAAGAAGAGCCTGAAGTAGTAGAAGAAAAACAAGAGAATAATGTATTGCCAGTAGTTGGAGGTACAACAGGAATTATTTTAGTAATAGTGTTCTTCTTAACAAGAAATGTAACAGTTTATAACTATAAAGATGGAGAATATAAAAAAGTAGGAAAAGTAAGAGCTACAAAAGCTGGAAAGATAAAGTTAGATAGGTTTAGTTTATTTGAAACAACTAATAAATACAAATTAGAGTTATCTAAGAATTTAACAAAAAAATTGAAAGGAAAAATGATAACTGTAAGTAAGAATGGAACAACTATAAAAATGCTAGTAAATGGCAATGAAAAGGAAAAATATATTGTTGAAGTTAGAATATAGGAGGACTTGTAAATGAAAAAAGAAAATAAATTTATAATAGCAGTTGTTATAATTGCAATTATAGCTCTTACAGGAGTTATTTTTTTTACATATAAATATCCAATTTATAAAGCTAACAAAGATGCAGAAAGTATTGAAGTTGGAGATAATGAAGAATTAGAAGCTACATCACTCGAAAATATAGAACAAGATATTATTCATTATGATGATGAAATAGGAACTTTGACAATTCCTGATATTTTACTTGATAATGCACCAATAAGAGAAAGTGTAGAACTATCTACTTTGTCTGAAACAATAGGACATTTCCCCTCTACCTCCATCTATGAGGGAAATGTAGGCTTAGCCTCTCATAATTCAGGTAATCAGGGAGATTTTTTTAAGAATTTAAAGAAAATAAAAATTGGAAGTGAAATTTATTATCAAACAAACTATGGAACTAAAAGATATGTAGTAACAACAAAGAAAATAATAAATGAAGAGGACTGGAGTTATCTAGGTGCAACTGAAGATAATAGGATCACTCTAATTACTTGTGTTGCAGGTAAAAAAGATAAAAGACTATGTGTTCAAGCGGTAGAATCTATGGATGGAATGAATTATGGACAATAAATTTTATTAAAATTTTCTAAAAGGGTTTTGGAATCTTCCTATTAAGGTTTTATAATGATAGTAGGAGATGATCGTTATGAAAAAAATAATTATAGTTTTAATAATTTTA
>JBJEED010000038.1:0-2269 GCA_051872765.1 Bacilli bacterium
TTAATTAACCCATTTAGTGTCATTCTTCTACCTCCCCCGCAAATATGAATCACACATATTTTCATAAAAAAAATCGAAGTTTTTAACTTCGATTATTTAAATATTAATTGTTGATAGTGCACTTGTAACTGAACCAAGGTCCACCGTCTACAACATCTTCTACTTCAGCCATTTCTTGTAATTCGTTTAATTCTTCCATGATAATACCTCCATAAAATAAAATATTTTTTTAGAAATATTAACTTGGTAGCTTAGATAGGTAAGTTGCTTAATTAATATTTGATTTTATTATATGAGAATTTTATAATAAGTCAACATTTTTTCATAAAAAAATTATTGATTTGTAATTTAAATTATAGTATTTTAAGTAAAAGTTCAGCTTATATAAGGAGGAAACAGTATGACATTAGCTATGTTTAATGATATAAACTTATTAAATTTACAAAATGATGTTTTTCCTACAGATATATTGCCAGATAACCCTATTTCATCTTCTTTATCTCATATTACTCGTGATGCAAAACATTATTATCTTCAATTTAATTTCTCTAATGAACAATTGCCTCATCAAGGTTTTAAAATACATGTTTCTTGTACTGAGCAAAGCTTTCAAAATATATTGAATATGGTTTATCAATTTTGTATTCAACACAAAGTAACCTTCAAATATATCTCTAATTATAGAAATTTACTTACCAATCTCTCTGGTAAAAGTTCTATTTGGAGTAGTGGAAAGTTTATTACTATCTATCCTAAAGACGTTCATACTTTCAAAAAGATAATTGCTAAGCTTTATTCATTATTTGCTTTGCATGAAATACATAAAGGAATTGCAATCTTATCTGATAGACGTTTTAAGGATTCAAATGTTTTATTCTATCGCTATGGAGTAATTACAGGTCCAGATACAAATATTTACAAATTGAATTCCAAAGATGTTGAATATAAAGACTATGTCCATAGTAAATACAGATTACCTGAAGGTCTGGAAGAACCCTTTCCTAACAACATAGATGACAAAAAGGAAAGTAAATTGCTATTTAAGACAATCATTCCTTTAAAAGCTGTGCATTCACGGTCATCCGGTTCAACCTTTATAGCTCTTGATAAAACAAATAATCAAAAATTTATTCTCAAAGACTCTAAACCTGGATTTTCAGAAGGAGGAATTAGTGCTATTGCTTCTTTAAAACAAGAAAAGCGAAATTTAAAGAAACTGGCAAAATTTAAATTTATTCCAAATTACATTACTTCTTTTAAAGAAGATGAAGATTTTCTGCTTTGTGAGCAAAAAATGAGTGGAGTAGATGTAGATGCATTTAGAGCGAGTGGAGATAAGAATTTTCTAAGTTCTACTAAAAGAAAAGAATTATTCAAACTTTACCAAAATACAATTATTAATTTAATATCTAACCTTCACGAGCTACATCAAAACAATATTTTCTTAGGTGATATTTCTAGTACAAATATATTAATTGATGAAAATACTCAAAGCTCTAGTTTTATTGATATAAGTCAAAGCTTCAATGTATTAGAAAATAAAGGAAAGACACTTTCATCCTTTAGGACACCTGGATTTTACAACCAAAATATATCTAACCTTCCTCCTCTTGAGCAGGATAATCAGCAATTAGGTTACCTGATAATTTCTATGTTTTGTCGAGCAAATATGTTTTTATTAGTAAATAAAACCGGTGAAATGACCTTTAACTTTTTTAAGGAATATGCTTCTATAAATAAAATCCCACGTCTTTTTGTAGAAACTGCAAATAAACTTATTAAGAATCCAAGTCTGAACTTATCGAAATTAATCGATAGCCTACAACATGGAAATGATACACCGTTTATTATCGAAAAAACTTTATCAACTCAACATATAAAAGATTTCGAGTCTAGCCTACAAAAGACAGTATATTTATCTCAAATAAATAAAATATCTTTCAAAGAAATAATGCCAGTGGAACTTTCTTCAAGTGATGATTTTATTTTCGGCGATAAATTATTGGCATTAAGAATCAAAATCTTGCAAAATAAGGACGTAATCCTTCCTGATAAAGTAAAAAGTAAAGTATTTGCCTCAGTAAATCGTCTAAATTACTTGTTAACTAATGATACAAATAATACATTTATCAAAAAGTTAGATATTGCAAAGATATTTTCTTTACTTCTTTGTGCTATTTCACAAGCAACTACTAATGACGAACCAGATATAAGTAAATTAATTGATAATATTAATAATTTATACCAGTATAAGTCACCTACGGAAGGG
>JBJEED010000039.1:0-2257 GCA_051872765.1 Bacilli bacterium
ATTTAATTGGGGGAATGTTAGGTTATTTTGTTTATCGATTATTAGAGAAAATAACAGATAAAATGTCTAGACGAACAATGTCAACCATTTTAGTAAGTGTTATTATAATAGGAATAGTAATTCTTTTATATATGATGATGTGAGGGTAGTATGAAAATAGGTTTATTTAATCAATTAGATGTTGATTTAAAAAGTGAATTTAAAGAAATAAAAAAAGTTTTAAAAATTGCTTTAAGGGAACTAGATATTAAGAAAGTAGAATTTAATATTATTATAGTTGATAATAATTATATTCATGAACTTAATAAGAATTATCGGGGAATTGATAGGGAAACAGATGTTATTAGTTTTGCTTTAGAAGATGATAAAACTTTTAATCCGGAAGAAAGAGTATTAGGAGATATTTATATTTCTTTAGATAAGGCTACGAGTCAAGCTTTAGAATATGGTCATTCTTTAACCAGAGAATTATGTTTTTTAGCAGTTCATGGTTTATTACATTTATTAGGTTATGATCATATGAATAATGCTGATGAGAAAGTTATGTTTAATCTACAAGATAAAATTTTAGAAACAGCAGGAATAACCAGATAATTTTTCTTTTCCAAATTAACTCGGATAGTGTAAAAAAGTTTCG
Organism: Bacilli bacterium; assembly: GCA_051872765.1. Classification (GTDB taxonomy): domain Bacteria; phylum Bacillota_I; class Bacilli_A; order RF39; family UBA660; genus CAG-1000. Next base: position 638 of record JBJEED010000039.1, read on the forward strand.
GAAAATAAAAAAAAACGAAAGAACTCGTGGTATAATACCAATAAACAATAAAAATAAAAGGAGTTCTTTCAATGATAAGTATACCATTAAATTTAAAAAATGAAATAGAAAATGTAATAAAAATGAAATTTTTTGAAAAAATAGTGATAATATCAAATAATTTTACAAATAATTTACTTTATAACTTTGAAATTAATAAGTTTACAAAATTAGAGTTAGAATATGAAAAAGATTGCTTTAATACATTATTTATAGAAACTATAGAAGAAGCAATACCAATTATAGATAATTTATTTCTTAATTCTGATTTTAGAAAAAGCAATTTTTATATCAGTAAAAGAAATGTTATAAGAGATAGAGAATTATATTTTGGTGACATTTTATATGAAAGGAATTATTATTGTGATAAAGATAAAAAGAATGGCTTCTTTTTCATTGATGAATTATTTGGCTTTGAAAAATATAACAAGTATGATTTATTATTAAGAGGTTTATTCATTAATGAATCAATTATTACAAATCCAAACCAAGCAAGTCAAAATTCTTTACTAAATAACCATACAGTATTAGAATCTATTAAATTTAAAGAACACCCAAAGATACCTAGACAAACTATTTACAGTTGGATAAAAAAATGGAATATTCCTAATATTGAATATAAAACTATTCCTGTAAATTCTACTTTATACGTTATGGCAGATGAAAAATGGATTCATAAACAAATGAAAAAAGAACTAAAGAAAAAAATTAAAATAGGATTACAAAAGTATACTCAAGAACAAATTGATGAATTCAAAAATCAATTAAAAAATAAGCATTATATTATGAGCAAATGCTTTATCATCTTCACTGGAGCACAAACTAAAAATAATAGAACTGAATTACTTGGTAGACATATCTTTGTTACGTCTTCTAAAAATCCTTGGAGAGATTTAATGGATGAAATATGCAAAATTTATGATTTTCAAAATATTAATACTATTAACTTATTAAGTGATGCTGGTGGTTGGATATTAGCTGGCAAAGATGAATTAAAATTATATTCTAATAATAAAATAGTTGTTAATACCTGTGAATTTCATGTTAAACAATACATAAATAGAATGATAAGAGATAAAGAATTAAATGAATTAATGGCCTTAGATATATATGAATACGAAGATAAAGAAGATTTTTTAAAATTTGTAAATCTAGTGTTAGAAAAAAGACCAAATAGACATGACAAAATAATTGAATATAAAAACTATGTCATTAAGCATTGGGATACTATTATTAACATGAAATATTGTGATATAAAATCTTCTATGGAATCTCATATATCACATTATGTTGCTAATCATTTTGGATCTAGACCAAAAGGATATTCTGATAAAAATATAGAGAAGTATTTAAAATTAGAAACAATGAAGAATAATGGAATTGATATTTTGGATTTATACTTAAGTTCTAATAAAAAAGAAGATTTTGAATACAAAGAAAAAGAAGTAAATTTCAAAATATTTGATAATAATACTTCAAATATTCCTATTTCTACTTCTAAATATCCTTTGACTAAAATCATTAATAGAATTGCTTACAATTACTAGTCATAGCAAATTCCGAAACTTTTTTACACTATCT
>JBJEED010000040.1:0-11328 GCA_051872765.1 Bacilli bacterium
AAAAAATTATATGAAGAAGAAATAGTTCCAAATTTAACTAAAAAGTTTAACTACTCTACTAAAATGCAAGTGCCTAGATTAGAAAAAATAGTTCTAAATATGGGTGTAGGAGATGCTATTGCTGATCAAAAATATTTAGATGCAGCAGTTAAAGATTTAGAAGCAATCTCTGGACAAAAACCAGTTGTTACAACTGCTAAAAAGTCAATTGCAGGTTTCAAACTTAGAGAAGGAAATAAGATTGGATGTAAAGTAACTTTAAGAGGTGATAATATGTATAACTTCTTAAATAAATTAATTACAATCGCACTTCCAAGAGTTAGAGATTTTAGAGGAATATCTAAAAATAGTTTTGATGGAAGAGGTAATTATACTCTTGGTATCAAAGAGCAATTAGTATTTCCTGAAGTAGAATATGATCAAGTTGTTAAAGTTAGAGGACTTGATATCGTTATTGTTACTACTGCTAATACTAACGAAGAAGCACTAGCTTTATTAACTGAATTTGGGTTACCTTTTAGAAAGTAGGAAAGGAAATATTTATGGCAAAGAAAAGTAAATTAATATCTCAAGCAAGAGGTAGCAAATTCTCTACTAGAAACTATACAAGGTGTAGTAGATGTGGCCGTCCACACGGAGTTTTAAGTAAATTTGGTGTATGCCGTATCTGTTTTAGAGAACTTGCATATAAAGGACAAATACCAGGCGTTAAAAAATCAAGCTGGTAAAATAAATCAATTAAAATATAAACCAAAACATTAACAGGCAGTGTTAATAAGAAGGGAGGCCTATTATGGTTAATGACACAATAGCAGATATGCTTACAAGAATTCGTAATGCTAATGCTATGAAGTATAAAACTGTTGAGATACCAGGTACTAAAATGACAAAAGGTATTGCTGATATTTTAACTAAAGAAGGTTTTATAGATGGTTATGACACTAACAAATTAGCTGTTGGTGAAATGCTAGTATTAAACCTTAAATATTCAAAATCTAAAGAAAGAGTAATTACTGGTCTTAAGAGAATTAGTAAACCAGGATTACGTGTATATGCTAAAGCTGATGAAATGCCAAGAGTACTAAATGGTTTAGGAATTGCAATTGTATCAACTTCAGAAGGTCTTATGACTGATAAAGAGGCAAGAAGCAAAAAACTTGGTGGAGAAGTTTTGGCATACATATGGTAGGTGTGTTATGAGTAGAATCGGAAATAGAATATTAACTATTCCATCTGGAGTAGAAGTAAATGTTGATGGTAATAAAGTAACAACTAAAGGACCAAAAGGAACATTAGAATTTACATTTAAAGATGCTAATGTTGATGTTAAAGTTGAAGATGGAAAAGTAAGTGTAACAAGAAAAGATGAATCTAAAATATCTAAACAATTACATGGTACTACAAATGCAACTATTAACAATATGATGATTGGTGTAAGTGAAGGATTTAAAAAGGAGTTAGAAATCAATGGTGTCGGTTATAGATTCCAAGTTCAAGGTAGTAAATTAATTATTTCTGCAGGTTATTCTCATCCAGTAGAAATGCAAGCACCAGAGGGTGTTAAAATCGAAATGCCTGAAAAATCTCAAACTGAATTAATCGTTAGTGGATATGATAAACAAGTAGTTAGTGAATTTGCTGCTAAAGTAAGGGAAGTTAGAAAACCAGAACCTTATAAAGGTAAAGGTATTAAGTATAAAGATGAACATATCCGTCGTAAAGAAGGAAAGAAAGCTGCATAGGAGGTAAAGAATGATAAAAAAAGAATCAAAAAATGTAATGAGAATTAAAAGACATAAAAAGATAAGACAAAATTTATCTGGTAATGAAACAACTCCTAGACTTTGTGTTTTTAGAAGTAATACTGCTATTTATGCACAATTAATAGATGATGTTAAGGGTGTAACATTAGCAAGTTCATCTTCTTTAGAACTTAAAGTAAAGAATAATAATATGGAAGCAGCAACTGCAGTAGGAAAAGATATTGCAGAAAAAGCTAAAAAAGCTAAGATCAAAAAAGTAGTATTTGATCGTGGTGGATACCTATATCACGGACGCATTAAAGCTTTAGCAGATGCAGCTCGTGAAAATGGACTAGAATTCTAGGGAGGAAAATTATGAACGATAATAGAAAAAATACTCGTGAACCTAAGAAACTATATGAAGATAAAATTATATCTATAGGTAAAGTTACTAAGGTTACACAAGGTGGACGTAATTTTAGATTTTCAGCTACTGTTGCAGTTGGAGATAGAAAAGGTAGAGTTGGAATTGGTACTGGTAAGAGTAAGGAAATTCCTGTTGCTGTATCTAAGGCTATTAAGGAAGCTGAAAAGAATATAGTACATGTTAACTTAGTAGATAACAGAACAATTTCTCATGAAGTTACTGGTGTTTGTGGAGCTGCTAAAGTATTAATTAGACCTGCTAAAGCTGGTCGTGGAATTATTGCAGGTGGAGCTTCAAGAATTGTATTAGAACTTGCTGGTGTTAAAGATGTTGTTGCTAAATCTTTAGGAAGTAATACTCAAATTAATACAGCTAAAGCTACAATTCAAGCATTAGAAAATCAAAGAACAATTGAACATGTTGCTCAGTTACGTGGAAAAACTGTTGAGGAGGTTTTAAACTAATGAAATTACATGAATTAAGTAAAGTTGAAGGATCTACTCACAGAAGAAAAGTTGTTGGACGTGGACCAGGAAGTGGTCATGGTAAAACATCTGGTCGTGGTGAAAAAGGTCAAAAAGCAAGAAGTGGTGGAGGAGTTCATATGTGGTTTGAAGGTGGACAAACTCCATTATATAAGAGACTTCCAAGAAGAGGTTTCTCAAATGCAAGATTTGCAACTAAATATGCTATTGTAAATGTATCAGATTTAAATAGATTTAAAGATGGAGATGTAGTTACTCCTGAATTATTAAAAGAATCTGGTTTAGTAAAAAAAGAATTAAATGGAATTAAGATATTAGGAAATGGTAAGTTAGAAAAGAAATTAACAGTAAAAGCTAATTTATTTACTAACTCAGCTATTGCTAAGATAGAGGAATTGGGTGGAACTACGGAGGTGATTTAAGATGTTTGCTACATTTAAGCAAATATTTAGATCTTCTAACAAAGATTTAAGAGTTAGAATATTGTTTACACTTTGCGTTTTATTTATATTTGCACTTGGAAACGCTATTACAATTCCTGGTATGAATGTTATAACAGGTGATATTGGATTTTTAGAATTATTTAATGCTATGAGTGGTGGAGGATTGAAACAATTTTCAATTTTCGCACTAGGTGTTATGCCTTATATTACAGCATCAATAATAATTCAAATTCTTCAAATGGATATTATTCCTTATTTTAAAGAATTAAAAGAAATGGGTGAAGAAGGAAGACGAAAAATAGCAAGAATAACTAGATATGCTGGTTTAGCAATTGCATTTATTCAAGGTTTCTTCTATCCTATGATGTTTCTTGGTAAAACTTTAGAACCAATATTTTATTTCAAAATCGCATTAATATTAACAGCTGGAACAGCATTCTTGTTATATTTAGGTGATGAGATAACTAATAAAGGTATTGGAAATGGTGTATCTTTGATAATCATGGCTGGTATTGTTAATACTTTACCAAGTATGTTTGTTGATGTATTTAACTCATTAATACCTAATGCATCTAATGCATTAATTGCTTGGTTATCATTTGGATTATTTATACTATTATACTTAGGTATTATAGTTGGAGTAATATTTGTTCAAGAAGCAGAAAGAAGAATACCAATTCAATATTCTAATAGAAGTTCATCATCATATGGTGGACAACAAACATTCTTACCATTAAGACTAAATTCTGCTGGGGTTATGCCTGTTATCATAGCGAGTGTTATTATGGGTATACCATCAATAATTAGTTATTTTACTAAGAATGAGTCAGTATTAAATGTAATAAATAATTATTTATCTACTTCTAAACCAGTTGGTTTTGTAATATATATAGTATTAATTATAGCATTTACATTTATTTATACATTCTTAACAATTAATCCAGAAGAATTAAGTAAAAATCTTAATAAAAATGGTGGATATATTCCTGGCATTAGGCCTGGAAAAGAAACTAAAAAATATATTAGTAAAGTATTAGTAAGAATAACATTTCTAGGAGCTATATTTATATCAATTATAGCTGCTCTACCAACAATTTTTACTGCTATAAGTGGATTATCTAGTAGTATTAGACTTGGTGGTACATCAATATTAATTGCTGTAGGTGTTGTTCTTGAAACTTATAAACAACTTGAAAGTTCAGTTGCATCTAGAAACTATAATAATAGGAGATAATATGAATTTAATTTTAATTGCACCACCAGCAGCTGGTAAAGGTACTATGGCAAGTATGCTAAATAAAAAATTTAATTTAGTTTGCATATCTGCTGGTGAACTTTTAAGGGGAGTTGATCCTGAGACTGAAATCGGGAAAATGATTAGAGATATACAGTCTAGAAGAGAACTTGTTAGTGATGAGATAACTAATAAATTAATGAAAGAAAGGCTTATGAAGGATGATATTAAAAATGGATTTATTTTAGATGGATATCCTAGACATATGCCACAAGTAGATGCAGTAAATCAAATGTGTGAAGAATTAAATCTTAAGATTGATTATGCAATTTTATTAAATGTTGATTATGATACAGCACTAAAGAGAACAATTGGTAGACAAATATGTCCTAAATGTAAACAAACATATAATAGATTAACTGGTGTTAACGCACCAAAAGTAGAAAATATGTGTAATGATTGTAATGTAGAATTAGTAACTAGAAATGATGATAACGAAGAGACATTTAATATAGGGTACAATGCTTATTTAAAAAATTGTGCTCCAGTTATAGAATACTATAGAAATAAAGGTATACTAATTGAATTAGATGCATCTAAAGATCCTGAGTATACATTCAATCAATTAATGGAAAAAATAGGAAGTAATAATGATTAGTATTAAAAATGAACAAGAAATTGAATTAATGAGAAAATCAGGTAAAATAACATATGATATTTTAATGAAATTAAAAGATTATATTAAGCCTGGTATGAGCACTAAACAAATAGATGAATATGTACATGATTACATAGTTAGTCATGATGCTATTCCTTCGTTTCTTGGTTATGAAGGGTATCCCGCATCTACTTGTATAAGTATTAATGATATGGTAGTACACGGGATACCAGATGATACTAAAATAAAAAATGGTGATATTGTATCAGTTGATGTGGGATCAATATACAAAGGTTACCATTCAGATTCAGCTTATACATATATAATTGGAAAAGTTGATAAGAAAACTGAAAAATTTGTTAATGACACACAGAAAGCTTTATATAAAGGACTTTCTGTAATAAAATCTGGAGTTAAACTAAATGAGGTGTGTAAAGCTATTGAAAGTATTGCAATAGAGAATAAATATGGTGTATTTGATTGTTTAACTGGTCATGGTGTAGGAAAAGACTTACATGAAGATCCATATATACCAAATATCTCAAATTATGAGAGTGAAAAAATTATTCTTAAAAGTGGTATGACATTAGCAATAGAACCAATGTTTAGTTTAGGAACAAATAAAGTGTGGTTATTACCTGATGAGTGGGGAATAGTTACTCGTGATGGTAGTAAAGCAGCACATTTTGAACATACAATTCTTGTAACTGAAAATGGTTATGAGATATTAACAGGAGAGTGAAAAATGGCCAAAGAAAAAGACGGTTATATTGAGCTTGAAGGAAAGGTACTAGAAGTTATACCAGGAGGAGACTTTAAGGTTCAACTAGATAATGGGCACATAGTAGTGGCTCGTGTTTCTGGAAAAATGCGTTTAAACATGATTCGTATTTACCCAGGTGATACTGTGCTTATGGAAGTACCAATTTGTGATTTAACACACGGGCGAATAATTTATAGAAAGTAATGGAGGGATCAAACGTGAAAGTAAGACCATCAGTAAAAAAGATTTGCGATAAATGCAAAATTATCAAAAGAAATGGAAAAGTTTGGGTTATTTGTGAAAATCCTAAACATAAACAAAGACAAGGCTAAGTAGGAGGAATATATGGCACGTATTAAAAATATTGACTTACCAAAAAATAAGAGAATAGTTGTTGCACTTACTTACATTTATGGTATTGGACCAACTAGAGCACATGAAATATGTACTGCAGCTAATGTTAGTGAAGATACTAGAACTGATAACTTAACTGTTGAAGAAATCAATCGTTTAAGAGCTGAGGCTGATAAGTATGTATTAGTTGGTGACTTAAAAAGAGAAGTTGAAATGAATATTAAGACTAAGATGGAAATTAATTCTTATCAAGGTACTAGACATAAAAAAGGCTTACCAGTTAGAGGACAACATACTAGTAGAAATGCTAGAACTCGTAAGGGCAAAGGTAAGACTATTGCTAATAAGAAGAAATAGGAGGGATAACTTATGGCTTATAATAGAAGAAAAAGAAAAGCAAAGAGAGATATCACTGAAGGACAAGCACATATTCACTCTACATTCAATAATACTATTGTAACTATTACAGATAATAATGGTGGAGTAATTAGTTGGGCTTCTTCAGGTACTGTAGGTTTCAAAGGTAGTAAAAAGAAAACTCCTTTTGCTGCTGGTATGAGTGCTGAGGCTGCTGGAAAAGCTGCTTATGATATCGGAATTAGAAAAGTAGAAGTTTTTGTTAAAGGAATCGGTGGTGGACGTGAAACTGCAATTAGAAGTTTACAAACTGCCGGACTTGAGATTACATCTATTAATGATGTAACACCAATACCACACAATGGATGTAGACCACCTAAGAGAAGACGTGTATAGCAAAGGGAAGGGGAATAAATATCATGTTACAATTTATTAAACCAGATTATAAAGTTAACGAATATGTAGAAAGCAATTATTATGGAAAGTTTGTTTTAGAACCACTTGAAAGAGGTTTTGGAACAACTATAGGTAACGCTCTTAGAAGAGTTATGTTATCAAGCTTAGAAGGTAGTGCAATTACTGATATTAAAATTGAAGGAGTAATGCACGAATTCCAAAAAATTGATGGAGTAGTTGAAGATGTTACTGAAATTATTCTAAACTTAAAGAAATTAGTTTTAAAGAATCATAGTGAAGAAGTTCAAACATTACACTTAAAAGCTGATAAAGAGGGTGAAGTTTATGCATCTGCTATTGATAAAAATGGAGAGGTTGAAATAATTAATCCTGATTTATTAATTGCAACTTTATCACAAGGTGGTAGTCTTGATATTACTATGAGAGTATCTAATGGTCGTGGATATGTAGATGGAAAAGAGAATGCTAAAGCAGTTGCTGATGAAGTAGGAGTTATTGGTATTGATTCATTATATAGTCCAATTGAAAGAGTAAGCTATGAAGTTGAAAATGCTCGTGTTGGACAAAGCGATAATTATGATAAATTAACATTAAATGTATGGACTAATGGAAGCGTTAAACCAGAAGAGGCAGTTGCAAGAGCTGCTAAGATTATTATTGATCACTTTGAAGTAATAACAGATTTACATAATTTAACTGGATTTGAGAGTGTACTTGCTGATAAAGAAGAAGATTCTGTACAAAAGACATTGGAAACTCCAATTGAAGAATTAGATTTATCTGTTAGGGCTTATAATTGCTTAAAGAGAGATGCTATTCATACATTACAAGATTTAACTCAAAAGAGTGAATCTGAGATGATGAAAATTAGAAATTTAGGTAAGAAATCATTAAAAGAAGTAATTGATAAAGTTAAAGAAATGGGACTTAAGTTCCGTGATGAAGATTAGGAGGCAAGAATGGCATTATATAGAAAATTAAATAGAGAGACTCGTATTAGAAGAAGTATTCTTTCTAGTTTAACTAAAGATGTTCTTCAAAATGGATATGTACAAACTACTCAAGAAAGAGCAAAAGAAGTTCGTAAATTTGTAGATAAAATGATTACATATGCTAAAAAAGGTGATTTAAATTCTAGAAGAAAAGCACTTGCATTCTTAAATAATGATACTGTATTAGTAAAAAAATTATTTGATGAATATGCTGTAACTTATAAAGATAGACAAGGTGGATATACTAGAATAATTAAATTAAAAGAAAGAATTGGAGACGATGCTTTAATCGTTCGTTTAGAACTTGTATAAGAGGTTAATTAATTTTAACCTTTTTATTTTTTTTTAAACATGCTATAATGTAATAGTTAATAAAAAATAGATAGATGGAGCATATATATGAAAAAAGAAAATAAAGAAAAAGATAATAATACAGAAAAAGATAACTTAAGGCAAAAGAAAGTGCCTTCTAAGTCAAAAATTAAGACTGATGTAGAAAATCATTCAAAAAAGGATAAAATTGCTCTTAAAAATAATGATAGTAACGATATTAAAACTAGTATCAGTTTTAATCTAATAGAAGTTATAATAATTATACTAATTACGGGAATTATTGTTAGTATAATAAGTGGTGTTATAGTTTATAATAATTATGATAGATTAGATTTAAATAATAAATATAGTGATACTATATCTAAGAGTGAATTAAGTAAATTTGAAGAAAATTATAATAAAATAATAAATAAATATGTGGAAGATGTTGATAGGGATGAATTAATAGAAGCCGCTATTAAGGGTATGTATAATTATCTTGGAGATGATTATAGTATGTATATAGATAAAGATGATTCATCTACTTTAGAAGAGTCACTACGAGGTCAATATACAGGTATTGGTATTGAAATATCTTCTATGTATACTACAGATGGTAATATTTCTGTAATAACTAAAGTATTTGATGATACACCTGCACAAAAAGCTGGCTTAAAAGTAGGGGATTTATTAGTCTCTTTAAATGGTGTTGATTTAAGTGATAAAGATGCAACATATGTTGCAAATACTATTAAATATGGTGATAAGGATACCCATATATTAAAAGTAATTAGAGATGAAAAAGAAATAGAAGTAGAATTATCAAGAACTCTTGTTAATATTAACTATGTTCATAGTGAAGTTTTAGATAATAATATAGGTTATATTAAAATAGATTCATTTGGAGCAACAACTACAGATCAAGTAAAATTAGCATTAGATAAATTTGATAAAAATATAACGTCTTTAATAGTCGATTTAAGAGATAATAGTGGTGGTTATTTAAGTACTGCTGATGAAATATCTAATATATTTATAGAAAAAGGAAAAAATATTTATCAAATAAAAGATAGAGAAGGTAAAATAACAGTTTATAAAGCCACAAATGAAATATATAGAAAGTTTGATAAGATATCTGTTTTGATAAACGAAAATAGCGCAAGTGCATCTGAAATACTTGCATTGGCATTAAAAGAAAGCGCAGGTGCTAAAATAGTAGGTACTAAATCTTTTGGAAAAGGAAGTGTACAAGAAACAGAAATACTAGATAGTGGCGCTATGGTTAAGTATACAGTTGCTTATTGGTTAAGTGCTAATGGTAATTCAATAAACGAAGTTGGTATAACTCCCGATATAATTGAAGAAGATGTAGATAAACAAATAATTAAAGCAAAAGAGGTTGTTAAATAATAGAAGTTATAAATGTAGATATAAAATGTAGTGAGATACAATTTATCTACATTTTTCTTTTTCTTTACACATTATATTTACTTAATTTGATATAAATAATAAATAGTGGTAAAATAATATTAGGAAGAGGTGTCTAATGAAATTAAAAGTAGGAGACACGCTTGTGATTCATTGCTATAAACATAACGGAGTTATATATGAGTCATCTAGAGTAGCATATATATTAGATATCAAAGATGATTATATAGTATTAGGTGATGAAAATGTATTAATAACAAAACAAGATGGTAGGGCATGGTATACAAAAGGATCTGCAATTATGTTTTTTTATAAAAGAAGATGGTTTAATATAATTGCGCAACTTAAAGATAATGGTATTTTCTATTATTGTAATATAGCAAGTCCATATGTAATAGATAATCATATATTAAAATATATCGATTATGATTTAGATTTAAGAGTATTTAATGATGGTGCTTTTAAAATACTTGATAGAAATGAATATAATTATCATAAGCGTATTATGAATTATCCAAAAGATATTAATTACATAATTAAGGAGGAATTATCTTCGTTAATTGAAATGAAGAAAGCAAGTGTATTTCCCTTTAACAAGGAATCTATTGAATATTATTGTGATATTTTTAAAAAAATTAAAGATAAGAGGAAACAATATTAAAGATAATCATATAATAAACTGAGTATTTAGTGAAATACTCTTTTATTATATTTAATTTTTTATTAATTTTCTTTTAGAGTAAATTTGAGTTAATATATATCAATAATTGAAATATAATGCTTTAGAAAACCAAATTTGGTTGACAAAAATCAACAAAATAATAAAAAAAGTAAAAAAATTGAAAAAAATTAAAAATTTTGTTGACATAAAAAATCAAACGAGTTATATTAATTAAGCACTTGAGGGAGTAGCTAAAAAAATTAATAAAACTCAGTAAACACTTAAGAAAACTAATTTTGGTTGACAAAAATGTTAAAAAATTAAAAAGTGTAAAAAATGTTAAAAAATAATTAAAAAGTTATTGACATAAATAAGTAAATGAGTTATATTAATTAGGCACTTGAGAAAGAGGTGCAAAATATAATAAAACATAGGTGAACACTTAAGAAAACCAATTTTGGTTGACAATAATTATCAAAAAATAAAAAGTGTAAAAAAAGTCGAAAATTTTTAAAAAAATCGTTGACTTTCAAAAATGAAAATGTTATATTATATTGGCAGTTGACAAAACTGTAAATGATCTTTGAAAACTAAGTAAAATAATGAGTTTTGTAGACAGGATTAAAATGAAATCAATTCTTTAAAAATAAAGATTGAAATACAATTTTTATTGAGAGTTTGATCCTGGCTCAGGATTAACGCTGGCGGCATGCCTAAGACATGCAAGTCGAACGGAGCGCCCCATTGAACTTTGAATGAGATTGAAGAGCTTGCTCTGATATTAAATGACGAGGGATTTGGATTCTGCGCTTAGTGGCGAACGGGTGAGTAACACGTGGGTTATCTGCCTTCAAGCTGGGGATAACGGTTAGAAATGATCGCTAATACCGAATGTGCTAGTAATAGTAAAGGCGCTTTCAAGCGTCACTTGAAGATGAGCCTGCGGTGTATTAGCTAGTTGGTAGGGTAATGGCCTACCAAGGCAACGATGCATAGCCGGACTGAGAGGTTGAACGGCCACACTGGGACTGAGACACGGCCCAGACTCCTACGGG
>JBJEED010000041.1:0-48420 GCA_051872765.1 Bacilli bacterium
CAAGACTTATTTCCGTTTTTTATAATAAAACGGAAATTCAAAATAAATTTAACGAGGATAAATAAAAACATCTAAAAACCTATCTTTTTAATGATGATTTTGGTATAATTATTATGTGATGGTAGGAAGGTCATTATGAAGAAAAAGGAAGAAGAAAAAAAAGATGTTTCTACTTCTATTTCTATTGCAAAAACTAGAAGACAAAAGTTTAAAGCTCCAAATAGGATGCCTACTAGAAGAGTAATAGAAAAAGAAGAAGTAAAATCTGATAAAATTGAAAATACATTTTTATCTGCCTCTTTTCCATTAATAATAATAGTAATATTATTAATACTTTTTGGTGTGTTTTATTATTTATTTAACAATTATGAAAAAGTAATTATGATAGATAATGATGGTTTTTTCTTAACTAATGATAATCGTACTTTATTACTTGGTAGTAAAAAGAAAGATGAAATTAATACTATAAATACATTATCAGTAAAAGAAAATGAAACTATTTATAAAACATCATTTAATTATACAATTGAAAATGATAAAAAGAAAACAATTAATTTAACTTATCCACTTTTTATAAACAATGGATTAACTATAGTTAATTATAATGAAAATGTTAACTTAATAAATAATAATTTTGAAAGAATAATAGGTTATAATGGACTTGTATTAACATATGGAAAAGCATATGATGTTACTGAATATATTCAAATAGATAAAGAAAATTATTTATTAATGTCATATAAAGATGGTGTTAATATTAATCTTTATGATTTAAAAATAAAAACTACTCTACATGAATATAGTATTCCTATTAATAGTTTTATATATTTTGAACAAGATTCTATTAGTTATTATGAAAGAGATAATAATTCATTTAAATATAAAACTATTAATGATATAGATTATGAGAGTATTCTTACATTTTATTATAATGGTGGAAAAGAAGAATATGAATATAATTATGAGAGTTTTTTAGAAGGAATTGGAACAATCTATATTACTCCAGATCCTATACCAGATCCAGGGGAAGAAATAAAACCAGGTGAAAATGAGGAAGAGAAACCAGATCCAAAACCAGATATTCCAAATAAGCCATCTGATTCAAATAAACCAGAATTTGTTTATGTTAAACCATCTGTTAACATTGGAAGTTTTACAGTAAATGTATATTCTATGAAGAATAATATTACTATTACTGATCCCGCAGGTGTTATTGTAAAAGCACCTACATTTACATTATATAGTGGTGGTAGAATATATCTTAATAGAACATTTTATTCAAGTGGAGATATGACTATTAGTGGTTTAATACCATCTACTGAGTTTACAATTGTTGGAAAATATACTTACTTAGATGAGGATATGGAAACTAAGAAAATAGTAACATTTTTTGTAAAAACAGTAAAAACAAAAGAGTTAACTACATTAGATCCAATAGAATTATCATTTGAAAATGGACTTGTTTATCCTAAAAAAATTGAAATTAATGATGTAAAAGTTATTAGTGATTTAACTAGTGAAGCAATTATGGGTGTTAATAAAATAGCTCTTTCAATTGGAGATACTAATTATTATTTAGGTGCTTCTGATGTAACAAAAATAATTAACGGAATAGAAACAAAGGTATCAACTTCTGAGAGTTTAAAATCATCACAAATAATAGATTATAAATTTACTTTCTTTGATAGAGTAGGTAATGAGATTAGATCGATTAAAAATACTGGACAAACAAGAACAAGTAAAAGAGCACCTACAGTTACTCTTAGAGTTAAAACAAATAAAGTAGATAATGTTGAGATAGGAATTAATTTAAGAAATGAAGATAATATTGATTTAACAGATTATAAATATACTCTTACAAATACAAGTGGTAAAATATTGAGTCAAGGAAAAGTAGATGGAAATTCTTTAGTATTATCTGGTCTTAGTCCAGATCAATTATTTAATATAACGATTAGTGCAGATTTAGATATTGATGATGGTCAAGGTCTTCATAATGATTATGTATTATCTTCTATGGAATTTACTACAAAGCCTATTGCAAGTTTGGGTTATGCGAATATTAATATTAAAAATAACGAAATGACTTATAATAGTGCTGAATATATTTTTTCAGTTAACATTAGAAAGACAGACGCAATATTACTTAGATTAATATCTGACATATCGGTTTGTGCATATGATGCATCTGATAATACTTTAGTAGAAAAAATAGAGTATACAGGTGAGGATATTGAAAAATTTAAAAATAAAGAAGAATTAGTGGCAAAATTTAAAAATTTAAAATCAAATACAAAATATAATTTAGTTATTAAAACAACTATAAAGCAAGGGGAAGAGACATATGTACTTGATTGTGTTTATAATATATTAGATTTTATAAC
The DNA here is from genome assembly GCA_051872765.1 of Bacilli bacterium. Classification (GTDB taxonomy): domain Bacteria; phylum Bacillota_I; class Bacilli_A; order RF39; family UBA660; genus CAG-1000. Next base: position 2,385 of record JBJEED010000041.1, read on the forward strand.
TAATAAAACACCAGCAAAAATAAATGTAACAAATAGTTTTACTACAGAAACAATGTTAGATTTTGATCTTAATGTTATAGATCCTGATGAAGCTATAATATCTGACTATATTAGGGTTGAACTAAGGGACAAAGATAATAATATTTTAGATATTAAAACAGTTAATAAAGATGAAGTTAGTAGAATTACATATAATAATTTGAATGTTAATGAATTTTATACTGTTAATTTTTATGCAGATGAGTATAATGAAACAACTTTAAATGAGAATTTTAAATATAAATATTTAATCTCAACATATAGAGTTTATACAGATGAGGGTATAAGTGGAAAAATAGAATTAGTATCATCATTAAGAGAGCCAACAGGAAGTAATTTGGCTGATGTAAAATCTGAAGTTAAGTGGATTCAAACAGAACAATATTATAATATTCCAAAAACTATAGATGAAGATGGCGATTTACATATATATTCAAAATCTGGAGGTGCAGCATATACTTATGATTTATCTGAATATCATGGTCAAATTGTTACAATATCATTTAAAGCAAAAACAATAAATAATTCAAATAATTATAAATTGTATTTTACTCAATATATTCCTGGTACGAGTTCAAATGGTTATTCTAAAGAAGTAGTAGGTGTAAACACTGATACATGGACTGAATTTAGTTATACGTTTAAAGTTGGTGCACTATCATATACAGATAGTAAGTGGTTTAACCATTATAGTACTATGTCATATGGTAAAAATTTAAATGATTCGGCTGGGTTTTATATTAATGGTGGTAATAGTGAACTTACTGAATTTGAAATAAGAGATTTAGATATTCATGTTCAATATGATAAAACATATGTAGATACTAGCAATATTCAATTAGAAAAAGGATATTATAACTCTAATGGAACTAAAAATGATAGTAATAATAATTTCTATGTTAGAGCTAGTGATACAATTGCTTTAGAAGGTGGGCACTTTTATAGTATAGATTTTGATAATCCAAGTACATATCAATTTTATATATATATTTATAAACCAAATGGTCAATTAGAAAAAGGTTGGGGTTATTATGGTACAGGCGCAACATTTTATGTACAGGAAGATAGATATATAAAATTATTTTTTAGATATCAAAATGGACAAGCTGAATTAAAACCAGAAGATATAAATAATTTAAGAGTTTATAAATATAGTAATAATAATTTATCTAGTAATCCTGAATTTACATATGAACTTGAAACAAAAGTAAAAATTAATTTAACTGATAGTAGAGATGAAATTTCTGATGATAATTATTTTATAACTATATATGATGAATATAATAATGAGTTATTAAATCAGGAATATAAAGATTTAGTAAACAATAATATTTTAAATGATATTATTAAGAAAATTTCATTAGAAGAAAGTAAAAATTATTTAATAGCTCTTAGAATTAAAATTAGAGATAGATATTATACTTTAAGTACATTTGAAATAACGACAGATGATGAGACTTATTCAATTTCAAATTCTAATGATTGGAGATATATTCAGCCATATGGAAAGTATATTGTTTTAAATGATATAGATTTTACAGATTATTTAGATCAAAGACTTGGTTGGGGATATAGGTATTTTCATGGTACGATTGATTTTCAGGGATATAAAATGATTGTTTATTCATCTAAATCTACTGATGATTCACCCTTAACTCAATTTAGGAGAATTAATAGAATTGAAAAAGATGCAATTATAAAAAATTTAGTATTAGAGTTTAATATAAATAATAAAAGCATAAATAATAGTTTAAGTGGTGTGTTTGGTGATAATTATGGAACAATAGAAAATGTAATGATTAACATTAAAGATACACATAATAAAAATACTGCGCAATTATATACTTCTGCGCTTGTTAATACAAATGCAGTAACTGGTATAATTAGAAATTTTGTTGTTAATTTAGAAACAGATGTATATTATTATTCTGATTCAGGAATTATTTCTCGTTATAACTATGGAACAATAGAAAATGGTTATATACATGGAAAAGATATAATAGTAGAGTTTACTAATGGTGGAAATCCAACAAGAAGTGTAGGTATGTTATTTAGATATGGAGGAGTTAAATCAAAAGTAAATAGAGTATATTCTTTATCTAGCATTAAATTTATAAATAATCAAAGTAATGATATAGGTGGTATATTTGGATATGAAACATATGGAATTGTTGAAAACTCATATGTAGTTGGAGATACTAATCCAAAACAACCATCACGTGGGCCTGTTATAGCTTATCCACAAGCAACTTCAAGATTTAATAATATTTATTATATAAGTGATAATATTTATACATTTGCAAGTCAACAAAAAGCATCATTAGTAAGTGTAACAGATAAACAATTTCAAAATGATATATTGGGTTCTGGATTTAATGTAGATGAACTTATAGAACTAGGGTATTACCCTCAAGTTAATTTCTCAAGTACTAAAATGCCAGTACAAGAATATATTGATTTACCTGAAATAAGTGAAGATGATTATGCTGATATTATTTCTATGAAAGTAATAGAAAAGACAAATAACTCAGCACTTGTAAGTGTTAATGTTAACAATATTTTGGGTGAAGAAGTAACAAGTATTTTAATTAGTAATGTTAAGACAGAAATACAATCTCAAACATATTCAGATGGTAAGAGTACAGTAATATTAAAAGTATCTAATCCAGATTTATATACATCTAGATATCAAGTAAGAAGTATCTCTACTAGAAGTGTTACAGGTTATACATCTACTAGAAAATATAGTGCAGATGAAAAATATTTGATTGTTGACTTTTATAAAGAAGTATATAGTGTTGAAGATTTTATAAATATTAATAATGGTTTAAGTCAAAATTATGCTATTATGGATGATTTAGATTTTGAAGGATATGTTAAATTTCATATTAATAATTTTTCTGGCAAACTTGAAGGAAATAATCATACTTTAAAAAATATAGAATTGACTTTAGCAGGTAAAAATGGATTATTTAATCAAATGAATGGTAGTCTTCAAAATATTACTTTTGATAATATTTATATTAAAACAACTTCTTCTAGTCAATTAGGAATAGTGGGATATTCAAATCAATATTCATCATATTATAATGTTCATGTTAAGAATATTGAAATTGAAATACCTGATACTATGACTCGTGAAAATGTTTATGTTGGTGGCTTAATTGCAAATAGTTATGCATCTAAGATTGATTATTGTTCTGTTAGTAATATAAAAATTACATCTACTGCTAATATATTTGGTATAACAATTGGTGGCTTAATAGGATATTCTAACGCTAGTATAATAACAAATACATTTGTAAATAATGTTGATGCAACAATAGAAAATGCATCAGGATCTAATGGACTTGGTGGACTAATCGGAAGAGAAGTATCTTCAAATGGTATAATAAGTAATACATACACAACTGGTAAATTAAGTACAAACTCTTTATATATAGGTGGAATTTGTGGTAACTTACAAGGAAACATTGAAAATAGTTATTCATCAATTAACTTGTCTAGTGATATGTATTATGTAGGTGGAATTGCTGGTTATTCTAGAACATCCACTGATACAGTTAAAAATTGTTTATATTTAGGTAATATTTATTCATCTAGCTCTGATAGTACAATAAATCGTATCGTTGGTAACTATGTATCAGATGCAAGTAATTATGCAATGTCTAGTTCTTTAATTAATGGAGTATCTAGTGATAAAACAAATGGTGAAAATTTAGTTTCATATAATGATTTATTAAAAGAAGAAACATATAAAATAATTTTAAATGATAGTGAAGAATTTGATTATTCAAAATCAAGTGATGCGATTATGCCACTGTTATACTCTATAGATAAAGAGAGTTTACTTGTAAATCAAACGGAAACAAAATTATTTAAAAATATATTTAATATAAATAATTTTGTTATTGATAAACACGCTGATTATGCAGATATTACTATGTATTTAGATAATCCTCAATCATTAAGAATTACTGATATAGAGGTAGAATCTGCTAGAATTGAAATAGTTAGAAATGTTAACACTGATGATTTAACTGTATTCGAATTTAAATTATATCCTGTTCAATACCATGATAATTATAAAATATCAAATATTTATTATGAGGATATCGAAGGTAATACATTAAAAGTAGAAAAAAATTATAGAGTAGATGCAATATTTTATAAATATTTATCTTCATTTGAAGATTGGCAGAAGATAAGTAAAACCGATCCAGAAAATTATTTATTAACAAACAATATTAATTTTGCAGGAAGAGATAAAGTTAACACTGATGTTGTAATAAATAGATTAGAAACAGCTGGTGAAGATATTAATTATTCATTATATGGATTTGATATTAATGTAACAAAGGCTAAGAATTATACAAATATCATTTCAAGAATAGTAACTTCATTTAAAAATATTACTATTAAAGATACTACAATTACTGATATGACGACATCTGGTAATAATTATTCAAATATAATATTATTTAATTATGGAACACTAAGTAATTTAAGATTTGAAAATATCACTATTAATACACCTAAGAAAAATTATGTCGGTATACTGGGTTCTAATTACGGTCAATACATTGATGATATTACTCTTGAAAAAATATACATGACAGGTAATAGAAATGTATCAGGTTTTATTACTTATACTCAAAGTTCTATAGATAACAAATTTGAAAATATAAATGCCAAAGACATTCATGTTAATGCTACAGGTGTTTATTCTGGAGGCCTTATTGCTCAATTTTCAGGTGGCGTGTCATCAGGAGAGAATCCAATATATACTAACATGAATATAAGTTCTTCTGAAATTATAAGTACAAGTTATAATGTTGGTGGTTTAATTGGATATGGAGATGTTAGTCATGCTGTAGTAGATGATGTTTATGTAAAAGGGCTATATAATGTTGGTGGAGCAATTGGAGGTACAGCAAGTCCAGAATATGATATAACAGTTAAAAATAGTACAATTGAGGGAACTAGTTATTATGTAGGTGGAGTATTTGGTAGTGCTAATAATGTATATGATGTTAGTTTACAAGAAAGTGAAGTTAATGGACTTACTGCTAATACTCATTCAGTTGGTGGAATATTTGGTAGCCAAGGATGGGGAACTACTGGTAGAGTTAGTGTAATAAATTCAACAATTTCAAATAGTGGATATTATACTGGTGGTATTGGAGGATATCAAAGTGGTGGAACTATAGTATCTTCATTTATAACAGATAGTGTAGTTAGTGGTAATGATTATACAGGAGGTCTTGTTGGTAGAATTACATATCCTAATATATACGATAATAGAGTCATTAGTACTATTATTAATTCTACAAATGAATATTCTGGCGGACTAGTAGGCTTATATGACAATATAGATTATCAATATAATGAAGGATATTTAAGAGAATGCAATGTTGAAAAATCTACTATAAAAGCTTCATCTTATGCTGGAAGTTTTATTGGTAAATCTACAAATGATTTCTTTTTCGCAGGTAGAATTAGAAGATTGTATTCAGATTCTGAAGTAATAACAGAAGATGATAATAATTATGGAATAGCAATTGGAGATGATCATGATTCAGATTTATTAAAATCACCTGATATATATTTATATGAAAACGCTATTGCTAATGGTGTAAAAGTATCTCAAAGTGCTACTATAATTGAATATGGAGCAGATATTTTATCTACTGTAACTATTCATAATGGTACAGTTAATGGTTCAGGAGTTGCAACAGAAAATGTGACTCAAACCAATTCTCAATATACAGATTTTATAGATTTAGAAAAAGGAAAAAGTTATGAAATAAATATTATACAGGGTAAAATATCTAATACATTTGATGTATATTTGTATGATGTCAATGGAAAATTTATATCAAGAATTAATAGTGGAACATCAGAACAATACATTGATCAAGCTCATGACTTATCATACATAAATAATATAAAATTTAATGTATATAAAGATTGTAAAATTAGAATTACGTTTACTAATATATCATCAATAATAGACAGAACATTAAAAGAAGTAAAATCATCTAGTCCAATAAATAAAAGTATGTTATTATCAACAAATGATTTAAGATTAAGAGCAACTTGGACACATCATTTATATGGATCAACTTATATAAGATCAGATCAATCTAAATTAAAGTATAGTCCAAGTTATTGGGATTTTGATGTAATTAATAAAAATATTCCAGAATCTGTTAGTATTGAAGATTTATCTAATAATAATCATAATCTTACAGCTCATGTAACTAGTATTACTAAAGAAGGTATTAATTTTGATGGTAATGATGATTATTCAGAAATATCTAATTATTCACTTCCAACGGATGGAAATTATACTTTCCAAATGACTTTTCAACCACTTATTAACAGAGGATATCAATATTTATTCTCTAGTAGAAATCATACTGCTAATAATAATGGATTTGGTGTATTCTTAAATTATGGTACTATACATGTATGGATTTATAATACGAATTATAGTACTGGAATTGTGCCACCTATAAATGAAAAATCTACTATAACTATTACATATGAAAATAATAAATACTTAAAAGCATATTTAAATGGTGAATTATATTATTCAGGTACAATAAATAAACAATTAGTTAACAATTCATCTACTAAAACATATTTAGCAAATGATCTTCAGTATAGTAGTAATTCATATAGATTTAGTGGTTTAATAGAAAATGTAATGACATATAATAGAGTATTAAGTGAAAATGAAATTAAAAATAATTATAGTTCATCAAGTGGAATAACTAATACAAATAATTTAACTTTATATTATGACTTTACAAATATAGAACAAAATTATGAATCTTATTATCCAATAGTAAAATGGAATACAACTGCATATGAGGTTAAAAATCAACCTTTGACTACATTACCATCTGGAATAGAGACTACATATTTAATAGGTATGTCAGCTCTTTCAATTAATAGTTTGTATTCAGATATTCCAAATTATTATATATATCCAAGCGGTATAGATACAATTAATATAGAATTTGATGAGATTGCTAAAGATATGTCAATTATATATAAAATAAATGGAATAGAATATAAAACAAATGTTGAAAAGAAAACTTATACTCTTGCATATGATTATGAAAGCGATGCTAGTATAACAATATCTAATGCATTTGAAACAAAAACGATAGATTTAAATAAAGATGACTTATCTAAACAGATAGCTATTTTTAATAACAATTATTATAATATTGAAGATAATACTTTGTATGAAAATAATAAATCAATAATAAAAGATGCACTTCATATATACAACAATTTAGTATTACTTAAAAATAATAAGACTTATGATATTCTTACAAAAGAAATAAATAATATAATATCTAATAATGGTATATTGAATAGTGAAATACCTTTATATAGATCTTCTATAGAAGATAAGATTATTAATACATATTATAAATATACTCTTGTAAATGATGAAATAAAAGATGGACAAATATTATTAAACAATAACATAATGTATGTATTTAATACAAAAGATACTAAAAATGATAATATTATATTTAATAATTATAATAACCTTGAATATCAAATAGTATTAACTAATGATGGTAAAATAGAAGCTTATAAAGAAAGTATCATATATCCAAATTCATTTGTTAATGCTAATATAAAACAAATATCTTTTGATAAAAATACTACAGAACCTTTAATTATAGTTAAATATGAATCTGGAAATGTAATAGTATTTAATTATGTAAATGGTAATAAGATATTTGAATTTGGTAAAAATATGAATGCTACATTATTTGAATTTGTATCAAGTAAATTTTCAAGAAGTAGTGTTATATCTTCAATATCAAGAAAATCTTATCAAGAAAGTAAAGAATTATTAAATGAATTAAATAATATTAGTGATAATGAAGTAATTACTAAATTAGATAATTATGTAATCAGTGATAACAATATAGGTAATAAGTTAAATAATAAATATGTAAGTATTTATAATAGTGTGACAAATGAGTATGAAATATATAATTCTAGTGAGATATTAAGTACATCAACTAATAAAAATAATAATATACAAGATGACGATATAATTATTGATATAGATAATCCTAAAGAAGATACTAATACTAAATCAATAAATAATAAATTGAAATCAGATATGTTCTTATATAATTATTTCTACAATGAAAAAAATACAAAATCAATAGTAGATAAAAAAGTATGGATATATAGTATATTATTGATTGCTATAATGATTAACTTAATTATATTGAGTGTTAAGTATGGTAATAAGGAGGCAACAAGAGATGAAAAATAAAAAAATAAAAAGGGTATTAATAGTTGCAATGATAATTATTTTTATGATTATCATTGCCTCTATTCTCTTTATAAGTAATAAAAATGAAGAAAAAAAGTATTATGTAGATGATATTCAAAATCAATTTATTAGATCTTATGAAGAAGAGAATTTAAAAATATTAGATTTTATAGATATAATCAGCTTTTTTGGCATTGATACAGGAGAGATAGAAGAATATACTTTTATGAGTAATATGACTACTGAAGATGAAATAAATAAAGATATGATATTTGTAGTAGTTATTAATTCTGATAATGCTTCTTATTACTACGATATATTATATAGTTATATTGAATCTCACTTATTACATTTAGAAGATACGGAATTATTAGAGTTATTTAATAATGCAATTATTAAAAAAGGAAACAATTACACTTATATGATAATAGGTAGTGATGCACAAATGATGGAAAGGGAGATTAATTTATTTTATAAAAGAATTTAAAGAAAGAAGGAAGAAATTATGTTAAATGATAAAGTTGCAATTGTAACAGGGGGAACTAGAGGAATAGGACTAGAAATAGTTAGAACATTTTTAAATAATGGAGCTAAAGTAGTTTTATTTGGAAGTAGGGAAGAAAGTGTTACAAATGCGTTAAATATTTTAAAAGAAGAAAATGAAAAATATGAAGTAAGTGGATATTATCCAAAATTAACTGATATTAATGAAGTAAAAAAAGTATTTGAGGAAGTTAAAAATAAATATGGAAAAATTGATATTTTAGTTAATAATGCTGGAGTATCTTCTAGTATGAAAATAGAAAATCATACTATGGAAGAGTATGATAGAGTTGTTGATACTAATATTAAGAGTACATTTGTATGTTCAAATGCTATAGTAGAATATTTAAAAGAAACTAAAGGTGTTATATTAAATACTAGTTCAATGGTTAGTATATATGGACAACCATCTGGTGTAATGTACCCAGCAAGTAAATATGCTATTAATGGAATTACAAAATCTCTATCAAGAGAACTAGCTCCATTTGGTATTAGAGTAAATGCAGTAGCACCTGGGGTTACTGAAACTGATATGGTAAAAGCTCTTCCAAAAGAATTAATAGAGCCACTTATTAAAACAATACCACTTGGCAGAATTGGAACACCAAAAGATATTGCAAATGCATTTTTATTCCTAGCAAGTGATATGGCAAGTTATGTTACTGGTGAAATATTACAAGTAGATGGTGCAGCTCGTAGCTAATGAATAAAGAAGATATATTAAATACCTTAGACAAGTATAATTTAGATACTAATTCATTTATTATCATATCAGGAGCAGCAATGGTATTGTATGGGTTTAAAGAAAAAACCAGTGATATAGATATATCTGTTAGTAAAGACTATTATAATAAATTATTTGATGATTTTAATCCTACTTTAGAAAAAACTTTTAAAGATAAGTGTGATGCTTATATGATTGATGATATTATTAATTTTAGTACAAACTATTATAGTGAAAATTATACTCAAATAGGGAAATATAAAGTACAAACTGTAAAAGAATTAATAGAATTAAAAGAAAAATTAAATAGAGATAAAGATAAAATTGATTTAGAATTAATAAAAGATAAATCATAATTTTAAGAAGTCAAATCATAGTTTGACTTCTTTTAAATTAATCGAAGTCAATACTAATTATATAAAAATATTTAAATTTTACACTAAAATGTAAAGTAATTAAATTATTCTAAAACAAATGAATTTTCATGGAAATAAGCCAAAATTGAAAAAATTGATGTTTTGAAGCATAAAAATTAAAAAAAGTCAAATTGACTTTATAATTTTCAATGGTATAATTTTGATAATTGCTTTTAAGAAAAAGCAGTAAAGGAGAGAAAAAAATGAAAGACAGTAGAAGTATCAAAGCTGTTCTTGATGAAATGTTTGCAAAGAATGATACTGTATTTATAGTACCACATAGTAGACCAGACTTTGATGCTTTAGGGGCATCTATAGGAATGTCTCTAATTTCAAAAAAATGTAAAAAGAAATGCTATATCATAATAGATGATGATGTAGAAAAATTAGATCAGTCAACTAGAAAAGTATTAGGGGATATAAAGGGTGTATTTGATATTATTAAATCAAAAGATGTACCAAAAGTAATGGGTGAGAGTAACTTGATGATTACAGTAGATGTAAATAAAGATTACTTAATTTCAGAAGGTACAAAGAAACTATTAGATAGTTTTAATGATATAGTGATACTTGATCATCATAAACCAGATGAGCATACTATTAAAACAAGTCATGCATTTATTGATGAATCTTTGTCTAGTATATGTGAAGAAATATCTAGATTAATGTTTTTATATGGAGTAAAAATAACACCCGATTGTGCAAATTATTTACTTTCTGGTATCTTATTAGACACCAATAAATTTACTAAAAATACTTCACCATCTACTTTTGAAGTAATTGCAAAATTAACACAGAAAGGTGGAGATACAGCAATTGCTAGTCAACTATTTTTAGAAGATTTTGAAGATGATAGAAAAATGCTACAAATTGTAAATGATGTTGCATTTACTAATTATGGATATGCAGTAGCCGGTGGAGTAGATGATTTAAAAAGAATATATTCAGTAGAAGATATTGCAAAAGCAGCAGATTACTTACTTAAATATAGAGTTAATGCTACATTTGCTATGGGATATATAGATGAAGATACAATATCAGTAAGTGCTAGAAGCAAAGGTATGATAGACGTATCTAATATAATGGCAATATTAGGTGGTGGTGGACATGAAACATCTGCTGCTGCTAGAATTAAAGGCAGAACAATAAAAGAAGTAAAACAAGCATTAAATAGTTTACTTGTACCTGGTAATTATATGGGATGGAATATTGAAGATATTAAAGAAGATATATATAAGGTAATTCCAGATAATAAAGAAGTATCTTTAAAACTAAAAAAATAGAGAAATGAATAGAGAAATGTAAAGTGATATGAACCCCGTTTCTTGGATAAAATAGAAACGAGGTTTTTATATGTCTAAATTAAATTTTGAAGATAAAATAAATTTATATAATAATAAACAAAATGGATTATCTAACAAAAGTATTTCTAAAAAAATATAAAGAAAACGGTTATAATATAGTTGAACGAAAGTGAGGGCGGTCAACTATGCCAAAAGTAAAAAAGAAAAAGTAAATGAAACTGATAAAGAAAAAATTAAAAGCATTAAAAAGAAATTATTTTTCTTATAAATGAACTATGGGTAAGATTGCAGATAATTATATTAATTGAAAGTTTTATGCAGATAAACCAAATCAAAAATGGTATATAGAAGTCTCTGAATTTAACTTATGTGGAGAATACTAGATAGTGTTAATGGAAAAATAATATCTTATAATATTTTTAAAGCACCTAATCTTGAGCAAATAAATGATATCTTTGATAAAGGATTTAAAGGTAAAAATCTAGAAGGATTAATATTCTATTCAAATCAAGGATTGCAATATCAGCATCAATCATATCAACAAAGATTAAAGAATAATGGAATTAAGCAAAGCATATCCAAAAAATGAAATAGTATGGATAATGGAATGATGGTAAATTTCTTTGGATTATTAAAAATAGAAATGTTTTATGATTAAGAAGATAAATATAAAACAATAGATGAATTAATAATAGTAATTGACGGCTATATTAATTATTATAATTATGATAGAATTAAATCAAAATTAAATGGATTGTCTACTATAAATTACAGCTTTTACAATCCTCTAATTATATTATTAAAATTGATATTTATCATTATTAATGATATACTTATTTAGAACTTTGGAGGAGTATTATGTCAAAAAGAAAAAGGAATAGACCTAATATATTTAGTATAATTATTTGGACAGGAGCTTTTATAAGTTTATTATTATTATCTTACCAAATATATAAAGTGAATATTTTACCAATTAAATACTTTATGATATTAGTTGGTGTTATTGTATTTATGATATTGTTATTTTTTATATTTGTTAAAAATAGAAGAGTTAAAACTTGGGTACTAGTATTCTTAAATATTATATTTATATTAATGATATCAGGGTGTTTATTTGCATCTTACAAAATAAATGATTTAATGAGTTTCTTAAATGATAATTTAGGTGCTAAATATGAAACTAATATATATTATATTTTAGTAAATAAGGATAGTATTTATAAAAACACATCTGACATAAAAGGTAAATTAGTTAAGTTAGTAGATGATATAGGAGATAAAGAAACTTTAGAAAATAATATTAAAAAAGTTGTTAAAGTTAATTTTGAATATGTAGATAATACTTCTATATTATTGAAAGAATTAGAAACAAATAAAGAATTAATAATAGTTGTTAACTCAGGTAATTATGATGCGATGATAGAAAATGATCAATTATTACAAAATGAAGTATTATATAGTGATAAAGTAAGAATATTAGAAACTATAGAAATAAAGACAAAATTAGTTAATAGTAATATAGATTTTGACATAACAGAAAAACCTTTTGTTGTTTATTTAAGTGGAATTGATACTAGAAGTGGTAAACTGCCATCTAGAAGTTTAAGTGACGTTAATATGATTATAGCCGTTAATCCAAAAACACATAATATATTATTACTAAATACTCCAAGAGATTATTTTGTAGAGTTACACGGAATTACTAGTAAGAAAGATAAATTAACTCATGCTGGAATTATTGGCGGATACACATTATCAATGCAAACTATGGAAGATTTATATGGAATTGATATACATTATTTTGTAAGAGTTAATTTTAATGCTGTAACTAAGTTAGTTAATGCAATTGGCGGAATAACAGTAGATTCTGATGTTAATTATTCATTTACATGTGTAGCAAATCCTACATGTGTAATAAAACCTGGTAGTAATACATTAGATGGTGATTGTGCGTTAGCATTTGCAAGAGAAAGAAAAGCATACATAACAGGAGATAGGCATAGAGGAGAAAATCAACAACAAGTAATTAGTAAAGTAATTGAAAAGGTTACTAGTTCTACTACTTTATTAAAAAAATCAAGTGAGATATTAAACGCACTTACGGGTACATTTGAAACGAATATTACAACAGATGAAATTACTTCACTAGTAAAAGAACAATTAAATAATATGCAAGGGTGGAATATTAGTACTTATAGCGTTACAGGTAGTGATTTATATTCAACAACATATTCTTATCCAAACAATGAATTATATGTAATGCTACCAGATGAAAATACTGTTAATGAAGCTAAAGTAAAATTAAATAATATTTTAGAAAATAATCAATAAATTAATATAAAACTAATATAATATATTATGATTATATTAGTTTTAATTTTATTTGTTTTATTAGCATTTATTTATTCCTCATTAAAATTATCAAAAGAAAGTGATGAAGAATAAACTAGCAAACCGCAATTATATTTAATTGAATAGAAGATTGGTTTTCCAATCTTTTTATATTAATTAAAACTTGATATTGTTAACAACTTGACATTTATCTCTTTTTTCTTATAATATTCATACATTTATTAATTATTCATGTAAAATTTATTAAAAATTATTATTTTATGATATAATAGTTATTGATACGTATATAATATTAAAATGCAATGTGGGAGTTAAAGATGTCAAATAAGAAGAATAGAACATTATTTAAATATTTTAAAAGATTTTTTGATATACTTTGTGCTTTGTTGGGAGTAATAGTTTTAATATTTATTTCAATAATAATAAAATTATCAATGTTACTTATTGGAGATAAAGATACAATTTTTTTTAAGCAAGAAAGAACAGGACTAAATGGAAAAAAATTTGAATTAATTAAATTTAGAAGTATGAAAATTACAAATGATGTAAGAGATACAAGCAAGGAAGATGAATTTACAAAAATTGGATTATTTATTAGAAAGACATCATTAGATGAGCTTCCACAAGTAATAAATATATTAAGAGGAGAAATGTCATTTATTGGTCCAAGACCATGGATACCAGAATATTATGATTATATGACTAAAAAACAAAGGAAAAGAGTTAGTGTACTTCCTGGAATTACAGGATTAGCTCAAGTAAATGGTAGAAATGGTTTATCAGTTATAGATAAAATTAATTATGATTTAGAGTATGTTAATAATTATTCATTTCTTCAAGATTTAAAAATAATTATTAAGACCATTAAAACAATTTTTAGTAAAGAAGATGCTTATACTGATAAAATTGGAATACAAAATGAAATTGAAGTTCTAAAAAATCAATAGTTATAAGAGGAAAGGATTCATATGAAAAAAGTATTATTTAGTGCAACTGTTGATTCACATATATTGGCCTTTCATTTACCTTATTTAAAATATTTTAAAGAAATGGGTTATGAAGTTCATGTTGCAACTAATGGTAAAGATAATATACCTTATTGTGATAAAAAGCATATAATTTCTTTTGAAAGAAATCCATTTAAAATAAATAATTTAAAAGCAATTAAGCAATTAAAAAAAATAATAGAAAAAGAACAATTTGATATTATACATACTCATACACCTATGGGAAGTGTTGTTACAAGATTAGCCGCTAAAAAATCAAGAAAGAAAAATCATACTAGAGTTATATATACTGCTCATGGTTTTCATTTTTATAAAGGATCATCATTATTTAATTGGTTAGTATATTATCCAATTGAAAAATATATGGCTAGATATACAGATGATTTAATTACAATTAATAAAGAAGATTATCATCTTGCTAAAAAGAAATTTAACACGAGTGTTCATTATATACCAGGAGTAGGAATAAATCCAAGTAAATTTGATATAACTATGTCTAAAAAGGAAATAAATGAATATAGAAAAACATTGGGATTAAATCCTAATGATTTTGTTATGATTTTTCCTGCTGAAATATGTAAAAATAAGAATCAAGAATGGTTAGTTAAAACATTAGAAAAATTAATAAAAACCAATAAAAATATTCATCTACTATTACCAGGAATAGATAGTTTAAATAATCAAGTACATAATTTAGTAAAAGAACTTGGACTAGAAAATAATGTTCACTTGTTAGGCTATAGAGAAGATATACCAAAACTTTTAAAAATATCAGATTTAGCAATCTCATCAAGTTTAAGAGAGGGTCTTCCATTAAATATTATTGAAGCAATTTATGTAGGTCTTCCTATTATTGCATTAGATGCTCGTGGTGTAAGAGAGTTAGTTAAAGATAATAAAAATGGATATATTGTATATAATGCTTCACAAGAAGATTTTGTTAAATATATAAAAAAGATAATGAAAAGTAAAAGTATTGTAAAAGAATTTTCTAATAATAGTAAAGAAATGGTAAAAGATTATTTATTAGAAAATGTATTAGATAAATATATTGAGATATATAAGCATAAGTCAATAGCATATTTAAGATCAACATCTATAATTAATGATTCAAGAGCTACAAAAGAAATAATAGCATACAAAGAAAAAGGGTATGAGGTTTTTGTATATGGATGGAATAGACAAAGATTAGATTTAAAAGATTTAAAAGAAAAAAATATTATTTATAAAATGTATTTAAAATCTAGTGAATATGGAAATGGAATAAAAAATATATTTAAATTATGTGGATTTCAATTGTGGCTGTATAATAATTTAAAAAAAGATAGAAATAAATATCAAATAATACATGCTTGTGATTTTGATACTGCTTATATTGCAAGTAAAATATGTAAAAGATTTAATAAAAAGTTTGTATATGATATATATGATTATTATGTGGATTGTCATAATTTAAGTTTCTTAAAATCATTTATAGAAAAAATAGATATTAGAACGATAAATAAGGCAGATAAAGTGATTATTTGTACTGAAAAAAGAAAAAAACAAATAGAAAAATCTAATCCAAAAAAGATTGAAGTTATACATAACACTCCTCAATTATATTTTATACCTAGTGTTCATAAATTTAATAGTAATAAAATTAAAGTTTGTTATGTTGGAATTTTACAAGATAATAGATTATTAATTGAAATATCAAAATTAATTAATGAAAATAAAAATATAGAACTTCATATTGGCGGATTTGGTAAATATGAAAATTATTTTAAAAAATTAAGTAATGAAAATAAAAATGTTAAGTTTTATGGACAAATGAAATATGATGAAGTATTAAAACTAGAGGATAAATGTGATATTTTATTTGCAACATATAATCCAGATGTACCTAATCATAAATATTCTGCCCCAAATAAAGTATATGAAGCTATGGCACTTGGAAAGCCAATTGTTGTTTGCAAAGATACTGGTGTTGATGATATTGTTGCTAATAATAAAATTGGTTTTTCAATTAAATATAACGCACAAGAGTTCTATGAAGTTATAAAATCAATTGATTACAAAGAATATGAAGAAATATCAAGTAGATGTAAAATACTATATAAAACTAAATATTCTTGGGATATAATGAAAGAAAGATTAAAATAAGGGAAGAGGTTAATAATGAGATATTTAATGTTGTTAATAATTATGATATTATTAATTTTATCAAAAAAAGATACTAAAAGAAAAAAAATATATATTTTTTCTTCTATGATTATATTAATTTTGTATTCAACTTTTAGAAACTATATTGGCTTTGATGTTTGTGTTGGTAATGATTATAATTCATATGTTAATATGTTCAATAATATAGAAAATTCAAAAATATTTAATAGTGGTTTTGCATTTAATATGCTATTATTAATTTTAAAAGCATTAACTAATAACTTTATAAGTGTAACTTTTTTTACGAGCACTTTATTAATATGTTCGGTGTATTTTGTTTCAACAAAGGTATTTGATGGAGATAATGATTATATATGGTCAATATTTATATTTATTTCATTTGGTATATATGACTTATCTATGAGTGCTATTAGACAATGGATTGCAGGATCATTATTTTTAATATCTTTTAAATATATTAAAGAAAAGAAATTAACAAAATATATATTATTAATATTACTTGCATCTTCATTTCATACAAGCGCGATATTTTTATTGTTAGTATATCCTTTTGTTAATATGAAATGTAGTAAAAAAAAGAAAGTTATAATAACAATAATAGCTACAATGGTTTTATTTGTTATTTTACAAAATAGATTAGAATTATATATAATATCATTAATAGATTATTCGTATTACATAAGGTATATTAACCTTCTGGATTTGCCAAAATCAAATTACACTTGTTTTATTATATCGTTATTTTATCTAATGGCTGTATTTTATTTTTATAAAAAAGGACTTAACAAAAAAAAATATATTAATCTAAAAATAGATTATTTGTTAATGTTTTGTTGTTTGTCTCTAGCATCAACTCAAAGTCCATTTTGCAATAGATTTATGCAGTATTTTATGCCCGCATTAATGTTTATAACACCAGATTTAATTGCAATGATATATAACAATAAAAAAAATAATAAATTGGTATATAAGTATAGATATCTCCTAACTGTTGGAGTAGTAGTATTCTTTTTGCTAATTTATATAATGTAAGGAAATAAAATGAAGAAAAAATTAAGTATAATAATTCCAGTATACAATACTGAAAAGTATATTGAAAAATGTATAAATAGTATTTTGAATCAATCAAGTAATGAAATAGAAATAATAGTTGTAAATGATGGTTCAAAAGATAATAGTTTACAGATATTAAACAAATATAAAAAAACTATTAAAATATTTTCCAAAGAAAATGGCGGATTATCATCTGCCAGAAATTTTGGCTTGGAACATGCATCAGGTCAATATATTTGGTTTATAGATGGAGATGATTATATTGAAGAAGGGTCTATAGAAATCATATTAAGTATAATAGGTAAAAAAGATTATGATATTATATCATTTAATTACAATAAAGATTATGAGAATAGTAAACAAAAAATAAGAGAAAATCATAATATCAATAATAAAGAGAAGATTCTTATTAACACTTCAGCATGTACTAAAGTATTTAAAAAATCATTTTTAGAAGAAAATAATATTACTTTTGATGAAGGAATAATATATGAAGATTTAGCTTTAATTCCTTATTTATTTTCTATTACAGATTCAATTATTCATATTGATAAGTATTTATATAATTATGTATATCGCAATGGTTCAATTATGAATAATAAAGAATTTAAATTGAATGTAGATGATAAATTTATTGCAATAAATAATCTTATTAAGAGAATTGAAAAAAAAGGTATTAAAGATAAGTATGAAAAAGAAATAGAGTATTTAATTATCAAGCACATAATTTTTACATATACTTCAGAAATTTTTAAATATAAGAAAAATATTTATTTTTCTAGATGTGATAGAGCTTTGAAATATGTTAATGAATATAATAAAAATTGGTTAAATAATGATTATTTAAAAAAGGAATTTTTTGGTAAAAAAATATATTGTTTGGCATTTAAAAATAGGTTTTATTTTTTATGCAAATGTATAACGATAGCATTAAAAAAGGTGGGCAAAATATGATAGAAAAAAAGATTCATTATTGTTGGTTTGGTGGTAAGAAGAAGCCAAAATTAGTAAAAAAGTGTATCAATAGTTGGAAAAAATATTGTCCTGATTGTGAAATTATTGAATGGAATGAAACAAATTTTGATCTAAATTATAATAATTATGTAAAGGAAGCATATGAAAATAAAAAGTGGGCATTTGTAACTGATGTTGTTAGATTATATGCTCTATATAATTATGGTGGAATATATATGGATACAGATGTAGAAGTTATAAAATCACTAGATGAATTCTTTGATAATAATGGTTTTACCGGTTTTGAGTCTAAAAATAATATGATAACTGGAATAATGGGTTGTAAAAAAAATAATAAATTATTTAAAGAATTATTAGATTATTATGATAATAGACATTTTATTAAAGAAGATGGTACTTTTGATTTATCAACTAATACAGTAACTATTACTAATATATTGTTAAAAAAAGGATATAAGTGTAATAATAAATATCAAAAGAAAAATTATTTAACGTTATATCCAAGTGATTATTTTTGCCCAATTGATTTTGAAACAAAAAAGATGAGTAAAACAGAAAATACAGTTACAATACATTGGTTTAATGGTTCTTGGGTTTCTAAAAAGCAAAAAATAAAAATGAAAATTTATTATATTATTTCAAAAATATTAGGAAAGGAAAATGCAAAAAAAATAAGTAAAATGATAAAGGAAAGGAAATAGCATAATGAAAAAAGTAGGAGTAATAACATGGTTTTCATATGATAATTATGGTAGTATTTTACAAGCATATGCTTTACAAAAAACTTTGAAAAATCATAATTATCAATCTGATTTAATTAATTATTATCCACGTAATATTCGAGTTAATTTTTTTAAGAGAATAAGTAATTTTAGCTTAATAGATCGTTTAATTTTTAAAAAAGAAAACAATATACAAAATATTAAAAATATATTTGAAGAATTTAGAAAAGATGAATTTACATTTTCTAGTTATTGCAGAACACTAACTGATTTATATAAATTAAATGATGAATATGATTCTTTTATTTGTGGAAGTGATCAAATATGGGCACCAACTTTATTTGATGAAAGATACTTTTTAGATTTTGTATATGATGATAATAAAAAAATATCATATGCTCCAAGTTTTGGTTTGCCTAATATTGAAAATGAAATGGTAAAAAAGAAAATATCAAAATTGATTAGTAATATAAAATATTTATCTGTAAGAGAAATGAATGGTCAAAAGATAATAAATGATATTTGTAATAAAAAAGCAAAATTAGTTTTAGATCCAACATTACTTTTAAATAAAGAAGAATGGGAAAGTTTTTGTGTTGATATAAAAGAAAAAGATTATATTTTATGCTATTTTTTAACACGTAATAAATCAAAAATTAAATTAGCTAAAAAAATGGCAAAAAAATTTAATAAAGAAGTTTTATTAATTCCAATAGATAACAAAGACTATTTAGAAAAAAATGTAAAAGTATTAAAAAAAATAGGTCCAAAAGAATTTGTATCATATATAAAAAATGCTTCTCTTGTAATAACTGATTCATATCATGGTTCAATATTCTCACTTAATTTGAATATTCCTTTTATTGTTATTAAAAGATTTAAAGATAATGCATTATCTCAAAATTCGAGAATATATAGTATATTAAAATTGATGAACTTAGAAAGTAGACTATATAATGATAATATTGAATACTTCTATAAAAATGCATTAGATGTTTCTTTTAATGATTCTAATAAAATACTATTAAGAGAAAGAGAAAATAGTTTAACTTTTCTTTTAGATTCATTAAAAGAAAGTTGTTGTTCAAAAGAAACATATGATGGTGTTACTCCATTATGTACAGGGTGTGGTGTATGCTCTTTGACTTGTCCAAAAAAATGTATTTCTATGAGGCTAAGCAAAGATGGTTTTTATAATTATGAAATAGATAAGAAAAAATGTATTAATTGTAATTTATGTAAAAAAGTATGTGGACAATGTTCTAGAGAAAGTATAGAATTAAAAAATCTAGAATTATATAGTTGTTATTCTCTAGATGATAATGTACTAAAAAAATCAAGTTCAGGTGGTATGGCTTATGAAATAGCAAATTATTATTTAAAAAAAGGCTATAAAATTATCGGAGTAACTTATGATACCCAAGAAAATATAGCCAAGCATATTATTGTAGATAATGAAAGAGACTTATATAAATTATCAGGTTCAAAATATTTGCAAAGTTACACAATTGATGCATTTAATGAAATTTCAAAACTTGATAAAGCGGTTATAATAGGAACACCTTGTCAAATAGCATCAATAGATAATTACTTAAAACTAAAAAAAAGAAGAGATAATTTTATTTTAGTAGATTTAATTTGTCATGGAGTTCCATCTTATAATATATGGAAAAAATGCATTAATAAATTTGACAATATTAAAGATGTTAAATTCAGAAATAAAACACAAGGTTGGAAAAAGAAGACGCTTACAATAAATGGAAAAATAATAAAAAATAGTAAGTTTATGGATTTCTTTTCATTAGGAAATTTATATAATAAAAGTTGTTATGAATGTAATTATAGGGTAAGTACTTGTGCTGATATAAGATTAGGTGATTATTGGGGTGAAAAATTTAAAAAGAATACTACTGGAGTCAGTATGACAATAATTGCAACACAAAAAGGTAAATATATTTTAAATGAACTTAAGAAAAATAAAAGAATTTTTGTTGAAAAACAAATCATAGAGGACTACAATAGAAATCAACAAACAGTTAATAGTATAATACCTGTCAATTATGAATTTATGTTAGAAGATTTTAATGATGATAATACTATAATAGATGAGTTACATAAAAAGTATTGTAAAAGACAATTAAGAAATAATAAAATTAAAGAAATATTATGGAAAGTGTATATAAAAATTAGAAGGAAGTAATTAAGTGGAAAGAAATAAAAGATTAGCTAAAACAACATTAATTTATTTTATAGGAACATTTGGATCAAAAATATTGATTTTCTTTTTAATGCCATATTATTCACATTTTTTGACTGCTGAACAATATGGTTCGATTAATTTAATAATTAATTTAGTTCCATTATTAGGTCCCATTTTTAGTTTACAAGTTAATGAAACAATATTTAGATTTATTTGCGATGAAAACAAGAAAAATAATATAAAAAATTATATATCTTCATCGTTGATGATATGGTTATTTGGTATGCTATCTTTTATAATAATTTATATTCCTTTATCTGCATTATTAAAATTTAATTATACAATTTTATTCTTGTTATATTTTGTATTAAATTATCTTAATTTATATATGCAACAAATATTGAGAGGATTAAAACATAATATAGATTATACTGTATCTGGTGTAATTTCTACTTTAGTGATTTTAATAGTGAATATTATATGTGTTCCAAGACTACAAGAAAAAAGTATATTAATAGCTTACATTATTTCTTCTTTAGTTGTTATAATTTATTCTTTTATAAGAGGGAAAATTTGGCAATATATAAGTGTTAAAAATATCAATAAAGAAAATATAAAAGATATGTTAAAATATTCTATTCCTTTAATTCCTAACCAAATAAGTTGGTGGCTAAATGATTTTTCAGGAATGTATATTTTAAAACATTATGTTGGTAATGCTGCCGCAGGTCTTATTAGTTTTGGAAATAAGTTTCCATCTGCTTTAACAATACTAAATAGTGTATTTTTATTGGCTTGGACAGAAAATACTATATTTGAATATAAATCTAAAGATAGAAACGAATATTTTTCCGTTGGACTAACTATTTTTATGAATATATTAATTATAATATCAACATTAATGTTACCTATAGTAAAAGTATATTATGATTTATTTATATCGCCTGAATATTATAAATCTATAAGCTATATTCCAATTTTATTAGTTGCTATGATATTTAATGCATTATCTGCTTTTTTAGGAACAATATATACGGCATCTAAAAAAACAAGTGAAGCTTTTAAAACAACAATAGTAGCAGCCATTAGTAATGTTGCATTAGATGTGATATTGATACCTCGCATTGGAATATATGGATATATATTTTCTTTATTAATATCATATATAGTATTTTATATTACCAGAAGAATATCAATTAATAAGTTAATAAAAGTTAAGATAATTAGCAAAGAGTATTTAAAATATGTAATATTATATATTTTAGCTGTAATTATATTTTATTTAGGTAATAATATTATTAATTTTATATATGCATTCGTATATTCTATAATAGTGATATACTTAAATAGAAATGTAATTAAAAAGATTATCAACAGTTTTAAATTAAAAAAGTAAAGTAAATAACAAAAGGAGAAATAATATGAAAAAAATAATGTTAGTTTTTGGGACTCGACCTGAAGCTATTAAAATGTGTCCGTTAGTTAATGAATTAAAGTCAAGAAAAAAAGTTAAAACAGTGGTATGTGTAACTGGACAACATAGACAAATGTTAGATCAGGTGTTAGAAGTTTTTAATGTTAAGCCTGATTATGATCTATCTATAATGAAAGATAGACAAACTTTATTTGATGTTACAACTAATATATTAAATAGAATAAAAGAAGTTTTGGAAAAAGAAAGACCAGATGTTGTTTTAGTACATGGTGATACTACAACAACATTTGTAACAGCATTATCATGTTTTTACTTACAAATACCAGTTGGACATGTAGAAGCAGGGCTTAGAACATATAACTTATATTCACCATTTCCAGAAGAATTTAATAGACAAGCAGTTAGTATTATTTCAAAATTTAATTTTGCACCAACAGAATTAAGTAAACAAAATTTACTAAATGAGGGTAAAAAAGAAGAAACGATTTATGTGACTGGTAATACTGCTATTGATGCATTAAAGACAACAGTAAAAGAAAACTATTCTAATGAGCATTTAGAATGGGCAAAAGATAGTAGATTAATATTATTAACTGCTCATAGACGCGAAAATTTAGGAGAGCCTTTAAAACAAATGTTTAGAGCAATTAAAAGAATTGTTAATGAATTTGAAGATATAAAAGTTATTTATCCAATTCATATGAATCCAGAAATAAGATCATCTGCCAATGAAATATTTAATAATGAGAGCAGAGTTAGAATAATAGAACCATTAGATGTTTTAGATTTTCATAATTTTTTAGCACGTTCATATTTAATTTTAACAGATAGTGGAGGAATTCAAGAAGAAGCGCCATCACTTGGAAAACCAGTACTAGTTATGCGTGATACAACTGAAAGACCAGAAGGAGTTAAAGCTGGGACATTAAAATTAGTTGGAACAAACGAAGATATTATTTACAAAGAATTTAAAAAACTGTTAATTGATAAAAATGAGTATAAAAAGATGAGTAATGCATCAAATCCTTATGGCGATGGATTAGCATCTAAGAGAATTGCAGATATATTAATAGAAAAACTATAATAAAATATTTAAATAAAAGTATTCTTATATTTTATAGTAGAATACTTTTTTTATGGCACAAATATTTGACTATCAAATGTTTGTGTGTTATAATATAGGACAATTTAAAAAGGGGGGGTGTATTATGCAATTTTTATCTATGGATGAAACTTTAATAAAAATAAATAAACTTAAAAATATAGATTCTATTGATTTAACATTTGTAAAAAATAAAATACCTTTTTTGATAGTATTTTATAATAATGGTAAATATTTATCTTTAGCATCTGATGATAATTATTTTAAAGAATTTATTAGAAGAGTTAAATATGTATATTTAAAAGAGAAGAGTGAAGGTAGAAATATATCTATAGATAGGGATACTGCTGATATACTTGAAAATGGTAATTTAGATAATATAAATGATTTATATAGTTACTATAGTAGTAAATGTTTGTATGATGAGAGTTTATTATTTGAAAGTGATAAAGTTAAATCTTTAATAGAAATAGTTAAATTTCATTTAAGAGAGTTATTTTCTAAAACAGATATAAATATTTGTTTTGATGATGGTATTAATGGTTATAGGACATTTTATACAATAAATGGAAAAGTAAATGGATATAATAGTATTATTAAATTATCATATAGAGCAGTAGGTACAAATAATTATGAATTTATAATATCTGGTATAATACCTGGACTTAATGAAATATTAATGAATATTACTTTTGATAAAGAAAGTATAAAAGTATATACTAATATACCCTCTTATGAAATAAGTAGTAAATATGAATATTTTGCATCTAATCAAGGAGTTAAGTGTTTTAAAAGAATATTTAAAAATAATACATTATTATACATAGAAGATGAGGAATTAGAAGAAACTAATAAACCTTCATATTCACTTATTGATTTTGATTCAAATGGCAACTTAAAATGGTTTAAATTACCATGGGGAGCATATTATGCTAGTGATATCAAATCATCTAGTCTTGGAACAAATAAAGAAATAGGAGTAGATTTAAAAACAACTCATGAAGAAGAATTAAGAAGTGTTCGTACTTTGTATGTAGATTGTAGTGATGATTATTTTGTTAAAAAAGATATTTATTCTAAGATATATGTTATTCATGTTAATGGTGAAGTATTTAGTCAAAAAGTTACTCTTGATAAAATGAGTAAAAATGTATTATGTTTAAGAGTAAGTGATGATACTGATGAATATGTGATTGAAACTGAATTTACAGACTTAAAAGGTTTTGATGGTTATTATGATGAACATCTAGAAGGAAATTATTATTATCATGTAGTTTGCGCACCATCAATAATTGATATTCAAAGTGAAGAAATAAAGCCTGTTGACAAAGACAGCGTATTATATAAGAGTGATTTATTAGATAAAAATATAGTATTAAAAGTAGGGGAAAAGTAAAAATGGAAGATAAGAAGTTAAGAATTTTGATTAGAAATATTAAAAGAAGTAATAAATTAAGTTATGATGAAATTAATTATTTGGTTGAATATGTAAATGAAATTAGATATGGAAGTAGATTAAATGATTTTTATGATTTTGAGTTTTTAAATGCTATTATGCTTTTAATATCAAATGGAGAAATTAAAATAGAAGAAGGACAAACGATTAAAGAAGTATTAAATAAAATAATAGATGAAGTAAAATTCTATTTACCTCTTGGAGATAAAACAGATAATTATGAAGATATTAAGGCAATGATTATTACAAGTGATGGATATCTTGACAAAGAATTATATGCATTATTTGATAATAAACTAGATTATCAACAAGTAATTAATATATTAAATAGAAGTGGACTTACTAATTCTACTAAAAGTATAGTTCGTAAGTATATTTTAACTATTGGTGGTCTTTGTCATACAGCAGATGAGGTTAAAAGAGAATTTTTATCTTTTGTAACTGGATGTCAAAATGAGCATGGTGATATAAATGATTATTTTAATTCAAGAATAATGGATGTTAAAAAGAAATATGGTATTTATGACATAGATGAAAGAAAATTTGCTAATTTAGATGGTAAGGTAAGAGAAGTACAAGATTCAATAAAAACATATGATAGACTTAGAAAAAGTACTATAGATTATGAACAAAAAGTTGATGCTAAGATGAGTCAAGCTTTATCCTCAATTGATAATAAAACTAAAGATTCTGTAAGAATAATAGATGAATCTATAGACAAGATTAGAAAAGATTATTATGATGAACTTGGAAGATATGTTTTAGATTTAAAAGAAACTATAAAATCTGATAGTGATGAAGCATTTAGAAAAGTAGTAGATGAAGCATCTGAAAAGATTAGAGAAATTAGAAGGATTATGAATGAACTTACTTCTAGTGCAAATAAGGATATAATAAGACTTCAAAGTATGGCAGATGAAAAAATAGCCGATTTAGAAGGTTTTTTGAAAGATGAACCTGAGTTACAAAGAGTATTAAGTGAAATTGTAAATTCAAAGGGTGCAAGAGAAGTTATTATTGCTCAAAGTACCGCTAATGTAATACAAAAGAATAATAGTTCTTCTATAGAACAAGCCCCTTTAGTAGTAGATACTCCAACTGTAACTAATGCACAGGTAGTTGTTCAAGGGCAACCAACTAGTTTTGCTAATTGTGGAATAATTATACCTACAGTTGATGAAATTATTCTTCCTTCTAAATCAAGAGAAATTTTACCAGCATTTGATGAAAAGATTCCATTTGAAGAGAGATATGAAAAAGTATTAAAAGAAAAAGAGAGAAGAGAGAAAAATGGAGAGATATATCATGAAATTATTCCGCAATTAATAACTTGTATAATGGAAGGAGATTTTGTATATCTTTGGGGTCCATCTGGTAGTGGAAAATCTTATGCTACAGAACAAGCATCGTCATTATTAGGTCTAGATATGATAGAAAATGTTAAAATAACTGATGTATATAGTATAACAGGTTATTATGATCCAAGAGGTCAATTTGTTCCAACTCCTACATTTAGTGCATTGTATAATGGTAAATTATTAAATAATGATGAGTTGGATAATGGTAATACAGATACTCATATTTTATTAAATGGTATTCAATCCAAATTAAGTAAGGCAATAAGAAATCCACAAAAAGAATATTATGTAACATTTGGTAGTCATATAAGAGTACCAGTTAATCCAAATTTTAGAATGGTCGCTACTGGTAATACAAATTGTAAGGGTGAGGATGAAATATATTCATCTCGTGGTAGAATTGATGAATCTCTTCAAGATAGATTTACACCTAAACTTGTTCTTTATGATAATAGAGTAGAAAAAATAATATTATCAGATGCTCCTGGTTGGTATAAATTATTTTGTGATTTTAGAGAAGCATGCTTATCATATAGTTTAGGAATTGGTTATGATTTTGCTCCAGGAGTAGGAACTACGCGTGATGCTGATGATATTGCAAGATATTTATCACATAATAGTAAGAGTGTAAATCAAATTATTGAAGAAAAATTTGTTCAAACTAAAGATACCAATTATTTAAAATATATAAGAGATTATATAAAGAAAATATATAATCTACCTAATATTGAAAATGATCCAAATGCACAAAAAACAAGTAGTTTAAATAAGTTAAAAGAAAAAGATATTGCTAGTTCATTAGTATATGGCTGTGATCAAGCAATATTAAGATTAGAACGAAACAGGAAAAATAGATAATATGAAAGAGAGTTATAATCAACAAAATTTTCCAATTAATATTTTTTCTCCATATGTAGTTAATATTAAAGGTAGTGATTATACAATATATAAAGCGAGATTTAATACTTTACATTCACTTTATACTTATCTTACGAGTAATCCTAAAATTAATAGTGATATATTTGAAATAACTGATAGTGATGAACAAGATTCTTATTTTGCAGGTAGATCCTTTAAAGAGGCTTTAGATAGTTTAGTTAATTTAGATAGTTTAGATAATATGGAAATTGATGAAATATTAAGATTAAAAAATAATTTGATTAATGCTAAGAGTGTTAAAACTCAAAAATATAAAACAGTTAAGACTGTATCAGGTGGACATGTAAATGTGCCCGCATATTGTGCAGGAGCACCTTTAGTATATGAAACAACATATAGAGTTTCTAAACCAAAATTTATTAAAATTTATGTTACATTATCTTATGAAAAAAATACTACAGAAGAACAAATTCAAAATAGGGCAATTATTATAGCAAATATTATAAAAGCATTAGAACGTTCTGGATACATAGTTGATTTAAATTCAGTAATGTTATCTAAAGTAGAGGATGAAATAGCATATATAATTGTTCAAATAAAGAAATATAATGAGAGTTTGAATATTTCTAACTTTTATAAAACCCAATGTAATAAAGAATTTTTAAGAAGAATATTATTTAGAGTATTAGAAACAATGGATTTCCAAAGAAGAGGTTGGGGCTGGTCTTATGGAATTAGCTGTAGGGAAGAAATGATAAGAGAGTTATTAGATTTACAAAAAGGAGATATATTAATCCAAGAACCTATGAAACTAAATATTAAGGGTGAAGATTTAATGGAAGATTTTGCTTCTGTAATTGAAATTTTAGGATTACAAGATATTATTGATATTAAAAGTAGTAATCCGGTATTAGAAAGAAAACTAAGATAAAATTATTATTAAAAGGCTATTTATTTTATGGCCTTTTTTTGATATATTGTTTATGGTGAAGTATATGAAAAAAAAGTATTATATATTTGAATTAGGAACAACTAGTTTTTTACTTAATTTTATTTTAATAATTATTTTTGCTAGTTTATTGTTTTTATCTTACTTAATAAATCCTAATATATTATCTCCCAATGTTGATGTAGTAATGTTTATTATATATTTATTTGGTTATTTTTTATTACATGAATTATTACATAGCATAGGATATGTTATTAATGGCGCTTCTTTTAATAAAATAGTATATGGTATTAAATTAGAAAAAGGCGTATTTTATTGTTTGTGTAAACAAAATATAAGTAAAAAGAATATATCATATGCTTCTATATATCCACTATTTTTTATTGGGATATTAACATATATAATTGGTATTATTTTTAATATTCCTTTATTAGTAATATTATCAGTATTTAATATAGCTGGAAGTATTGCGGATATTTTTACATTTATATTTATTAGAAGATTAAAAGATGATATAGAATTTACTGAAATGGATAATCCATTATATTTTGCTATATATGCAGATTATGATGTTTCAAAAGTAAAACATACATGTCTTAATTTTATTAAAAGCAGTGAAGAGGTAAAAAGGGAAGACTTTAAAAAAATTACTATTAGTAAACCATCTTATATCATATTAGGGATAGTAATTGTATATATGATAGTTATGAAATTATTATAGAAAGGAAAATATGAAAAAAATAATTAAAGAAATAGAAAAAGGTAATTTAGTAATTATGCCTACTGATACTGTTTATGGAATAATGGCAGATGCTACTAATGAAGATGCTATTAAAAAAGTATTTATTGCTAAAAAAAGAGAAAATAAGCCTTTAATTTTATTAGTTTCAAATATTGAAATGCTAAAAAAATATGTTATAGAAATAAATGATTTACAAAAAGAATTAATTGAAAAATATTGGCCAAATACGTTAACTATCATATTTGATAAAAATGATAATCTAAGTGATACTTTAACTTGTGGTAATAAAACAATTGCAATTCGTATGCCAAATAATAAATTACTTTTAGAAATAATGAATAAAATAAATAAGCCATTAATATCTACAAGTGCAAATATCTCAAGTAAGAAAGTTATAACTAAAGTTGATTTAATAGAAGAAGAATTAAAAAGTCATATTTCATATATTCTAGATGATGGAGAAAAAACTGACATATCATCAACTATAGTAAAAATAGAAAATAATAAATTATTATTTTTAAGAGAAGGTATTCTAGCTGATAAAATAAAGAAAGATTTTGAAAGTTATGTATGATGATATATTTTATAAGTTATCAAAATCCAAGTTTAGAAGTAGTTTTAAATTAAAAGATAAAGATAAAGAACTAATAAAAAATAAAGGTTTAGATACTATTAAACTTCATGCTTATGATTTTATAAACAAGAGGTTAGCACCATCATATATAGCAAATGATGGTAAACAAACACCATTTAAAGGACATCCTGTATTTATTGCACAACATGCATGTGCTTGTTGTTGTAGAGAGTGTTTATATAAATGGCACAAAATAGAAAAAGGTAAAAAATTAAATAAAGAAGAAATCGACTATATAGTAAATCTTTTAATGAAATGGATAGAAAGACAATATTTATCATAATATTGTTTTTATTTGCATATAATTAGCATGATAACTTTAGATAAAATTAATGTAGGAGAAGCAGTAATAGTAAATGGTATTATAGAAAGTAATAAAAAAGTTAAAAGGCATTTACTTGAAATGGGTCTTACAAAAGGAACAAAAATACTAATTAAAAAGAAAAGCCCAAACAATCAATTATTAACAATTTATTTAAGAGACTATAATTTAACTTTAAGCATGGAAGATTTAAGAAGAATAAAGGTGGGTAGGATAAATTGAAAATCGCACTAGTTGGAAACCAGAATAGTGGTAAAACTACTTTATTTAATTTGCTTACAGGATTTACTGCAAAAGTAGGAAATTATCCTGGAGTAACAGTAGAGAAGAAAAGTGGAATAATCAAAGGGACAAATCATGAATTAGTAGACTTACCAGGAATATATTCACTTAGCTCATATAGTATAGAAGAAGAAGTTACTTCTAGATATATAATTGATGAAAAGCCTGATTTAATTATTAATATTATTGATAGTACTACATTTGAAAGAAGTCTATATTTAACAACACAACTACTGGATTTAAATATAAGAATGATTTTAGTACTTAATATGAATGATTTACTTTTAAAAAAAGGTATATCTATAGATGAAAAAAAGTTATCTAATATACTTGGAGTAGAAGTCATAAAAATATCTGCTTTAAAAAATACTGGAATTGATGAATTGCTAAAGTCTATAGATACTAATAGTTATAAAAAGTTACAGAGGGTATTTGATTCTAATATAGAAGAGTGTATTTTTAAGGTACAGAGTTTATTAAATAAAAATGTTACTAATAAAAGATTTGTAAGTATTAAATTACTTGAACAAGATAATATATTTGATATATATAAAAGTAATGAAATAGATTATATTATTAATAGTTTGTCTTTTAGATATAGTAGTGATATATATGAAGAAATAATAAATCAAAGATATAGGTATATAGAGAATGTTAAATTAAATGTATTTAAAAGAGCTAATAGTAAAATATCTATTAGTGATAGAATTGATAAAGTATTATTAAATAAATATTTATCTTTTCCAATATTTATAATTATTATGTTTTTTATATATTATTTATCTATTAGTACTTTAGGTAAGAGTTTATCTGATTTAATTCGTGTTTGTTTAGATAATTTTAGTTTTGTAGTTCAAAAAGTTTTACAAGTAAATAATGTTAGTGAATGGTTAATAAGTTTAATAGTAAATGGGATAATAACTGGTGTATCAGCAGTACTAGTGTTTATTCCTCAATTATTAATATTATTTATGTGTTTATCTATTCTTGAAACAACTGGATATATGTCTCGTATATCATTGATGTTTGATTCATTATTTAGAAAAATAGGACTAAGTGGAAAGAGTATAGTACCATTTATAGTTGGATGTGGATGTAGCGTTCCAGGAATACTAAGTAGTAGAGTAATAGAGGATAAAAAAATTAGAAATACAACTAGTATTTTAACTCCTTTTGTACCATGTGGTGCGAAATTACCAATTATTTTAATGCTAACAAGTTATTTTTATAAAGAAAATCAAGTTTTAATAATCATGTCACTATATTTGTTAACAATATTAGTAATTATAATAACATCGCTTCTAATAAAAAAATATTCAAATAAAAAGAATAATAATACATATATAGAGGAATTACCAGAATATAAAAATATAGATATAAAATATATATTTAATGATGTTTATGATAAAATAAGTGCTTTTGTTAAAAGAGCAGGCTCTATTATATTTATATCTTCTATTGTAATATGGTTTTTATCATCTTTTTCATTAAAATTAAAGTATGGAGTTAGTCTTGATAATACTATTCTTTCATTTATAGGTAAGAAAATATCCTTTATATTTTATCCTATGCTAGGAGTTAATTCTTGGCAAGCTAGTGTATCTATAATACAGGGATTAATTGCTAAAGAGCAAGTAGTTTCATCTTTAGAAATAATAAATGATTTGAGTAAGAATAGTTTTATATTATCAACATTTAATAAACAATCAGCATATTCATTCATAGTATTTAATCTATTTAGTGCTCCTTGTATAGCAACATTAAGTACTTTAAGAAAAGAGTTAGGAAGTAATAAACTATTATTGTTTGTTATATTATATCAAATATTATTTTCTTGGGTATTATCGACATCTATTTATCAAATTAGTACAAATTTTAATATCTTAACCCTAATAATTATTATAGTTATAATTTGTATTATATTTAGAATATTTAAAAAAAATAACTGTAATTATAAATGTGATAATTGTAAGTTTAAAAAGATTTGTAAAAGTGATCATCATAATTTTTTATGATGATTTTTATTTAACATATTTCGACAAATTTATTGACTTTATGTATATCTTTAAAGTATAATTTAATTATATTATAAAGATATCGGAATATAACTATGCCATATGGTTTTTTCGAGATGACTGTATGAAGGGATATAGGATATGGGAAGGACAAAATTAAGTAGTGAAAAAATAGAACGTGAGAAAAAAATTAAAAAGATTTTAAAAATCTCTATATTAGTTTTATTGCTATTTTTCCTAATTTTATATTTTGTAGTAGGTATTTTTTATAATAATGGAAATTTTAGTGTTACGTTAGACAAAAACTTATATTTTGACAAAGGCATGATAATTTATGATGATGTCAATTATAAAGTTTATCGTTCTGAATTATATGCTAAGACTCCTGAGTCATTTGACAATATTTCATATCGTTGGTTGCCTGATAATCTTCATGATAGTATGGGTGGAACACATAATGGAGATAATTATCTTGCCTATACTTTCTATATTGAAAATCAAGGTGATTTAGTTAATGATTATTATTATGAAGTTGTCATTGATGATGTTATTAAGAATGTCGATGAAGCAGTGAGAATTAGAATATATAAGAATGATGGTAGTTATGTAACGTATGCTAAAAAATCTGCAAAAGGAACTGCGGAGTCAGGCACAGTCACTTTTGTATCAGATGAGATAATTGCGCGTGAACACGTTGCAGACTTTAATCCAGGAGATATACATAAATATACTGTAGTCATGTGGATTGAAGGAAGTGATCCAGAATGCACTGATAACATTTTGGGTGGTGAATTTAAAGCTCATTTAGACTTTAAATCAGAATTTATTGATGAAAAGGAGAAAGGAAGTAAATAATGGCAAAAAGAGATAACAAACATGAAAGAAGAGTAAAAAGATTTATTGTTGGGACTGGTCTTTTTACAATTCTTCTAGCTACATCAACATACGCATGGTTTATTGGTATGAAAACTGTTAATGTTTCGCCATTCGATGTTAAAGTAGCGGCAATTGATGGATTATCTTTATCTTTAGATGGTATAACTTGGGCTGACACAGTTACTATAAATAAAGATAATTATAATGTAGAGACATATACTGGCAATACAAATACTTGGGGTGGAACTGGTTTAATCCCAATATCAACAGTAGGAGTAGTAAGTGATACTACATCTAAACTAGTAATGTATGAAAAAGGAAGTTTAACTGTAACTCCAGGTGGTTATAGATTAATGGCTAGTTTAGTTGAAAACACTGCAGATGCTGAAAAAAGTGGATATGTTGCATTTGATTTATTCATTAAAAACTTATCAGGAAATGAGTATTATTCTGAATATAATCAATTAAATGAAGAAGCAATTTATTTAGAACCAGATTCAATGGTTCAAGTAGGTTCTGCTGGTGTTGCAGACACTGGTATTGAAAACTCTGTAAGAGTTGCATTTGCACAAATTGGTCGTGTAGTAGCAACTACAACTGATAGTGCAACTATTCAAGGAATTTCATGTGCTGAAACATCAGGTGTAACTACTATTTGTAGTAAGAGAAAAGCAACAATTTGGGAACCAAATGATACTGATCATGCAGATAATGCTATTAATTGGTATACTACTGCTTGTAAGAAAAGAACAGGTGATGATTTAACACTTAGCGGTTCATATGAAGGTGCATGTAAAGCAGTTGTAGATGGAACATATTCTAAAACTTATGCTGTAAGTGGTGTAATTGATTATACTGATAGAGTAGATGTATATGATGGAACTGATTATAATGGATACACTACTTCAATTGCAAGTACACCAACAGATGGAAAATTAAATGAAGTAGATTACTTTACAGATACTGAAAAGAATTTAAGAGGTAATGATAGACCTGAATTTATTACATTAGCTCCAAATAGTATTACTAAAGTTAGAATTTATATTTATATAGAAGGTCAAGATGTTGATAATTATGATTTCGCATCATTAGGAAAACAAATTGCAGTTAACTTTAGTCTATCTAAAGAAAGATATTTTGGTGAAGATGTTAATTATAATGATAGTGGAACAGCTACATTACCAGATGATGTAATTTATGAAAACCATAAAGACCCAACAAATACTGCAACAGCTGGAAATTAGTGTAATATTATAAAAAATATAAAAAGGAGAAAAAATGGCAACAAATAAAAAAAGAAATAGAAAATTAAGAAATTTGATTACTGTTTGTGCTTTATTTGCTATCATATTATCCGTTGGAACATATGCATGGTTCATTGGTATGAAAACTGTTAATGTTAGTCAATTTGAAATCGAAATTGCTACAACAGAAGGTTTATTCTTATCAATGGATGGTGCTGATTGGCAATACAATTTAAATGTTGGAACTGCGCATCAATATGATGGAAATACAAATACATGGGCAACAGATGGATTAATTCCTATGTCTACTATAGGAGAAGCTGATTCTACAGTTTCTAGAATGAAATTATATGAAAAAGCAAGTTTAACACCAAGTTCAGGTGGTTATAGATTATTAACTAGTCGTGTTGATAATTATAGAACTACTGCTTCTGGTAGTGGTACATTAAATCAAGGCAAAGGTTATGTTGCATTTGATTTATTCATTAAAAACTTATCAGGTGAAGAATATTATGTAGATAATGAACCTTTAAATGAAGAAGCAATTTATTTAACAACAAATTCAAAAGTAACTGTATCTCAAGCTGGAGTTGAAAATACTGGTATTGAAAATTCAATTAGAGTTGCATTCTTACAAGTAGGACGAGTAATCGGAACTACTGATGATGCAAGTGTTATTACTGGTATGACTTGTAGTGATGATGAAGGTAATGGGGTAACTGGTATTTGTAGAAATGCTCAAATTTGGGAACCAAATGATACATCTC
This sequence comes from Bacilli bacterium, assembly GCA_051872765.1. Lineage (GTDB taxonomy): Bacteria > Bacillota_I > Bacilli_A > RF39 > UBA660 > CAG-1000. The sequence continues at coordinate 38,267 of JBJEED010000041.1, forward strand.
ATGTTACTAATGCAATTAATTGGTATGATACTGCTTGTAAAGTTAGAAAACCAACAGGAACTACTGTAAGTGATCCTACTTCTTATAACAAAGAATCAGATTGTACAGCAGTTGAAGATGGTACTGCTTATCCAACTTACGCAGTTAGTAAAGTAATTAATATTGCAGACCAAGTTGATGTATATGATGGAGAAAAGTACAATACTTATACTGCTAATACCGACACATATGAAAATTATTTAGCTGCAGCTGATAAATCAACTTATAAATTAGTAGATTTCCCTTACTTTACAGATACTATGAAAAATAAGACTGGAAATGATAGACCTCAATTTATGACTTTAGCACCAAATAGTATTACTAAAGTTAGAGTATATGTATATTTAGAAGGTCAAGATGTTGATAATTATGATTTTGCTTCATTAGGAAAACAAATTTCAGTTAACTTTGGATTTACTAAAGAAAGATATACTGAAACTGATGTAGATTATAATGGTCCTAGCACTGATATAACTCCAACAGGAAGTATTTAATATTTAGTAGAAAAAAGTAATTATTAATACATAATAATTAAAATGACTATAAAGAGTAATAATTATAATTACTCTTTATTTCATATTAGGAGGTGTTTTAATGGGGAAGAATGTTGAAAATACAAAAAAAACAAAACCTAAAACTAGTAATAATAAAGTAAATAATAGAAAGAAAACTACAAAAAAAAGAAAAGTTAATAATAGACAACCTATTTCTAAAAGTAGATTTATTGCTGCTTTAGTTTCATTAACTTTTCTTGCAGTATTATTAATATTTTCAACATATGCATGGTTTTCATCAACACTTAATGTTAGAATTAAGACATTTAATATGTTAGTTTCTAAAAATGCAGGATTAGAAATTTCATTTGATGCAGTTAATTATGCAGAGGAAATTGAGATTTCTGAAAAGATATTATTTGAAGATGTCCCAGTAAATTATCCTAATCATAAAAGTTTCTGGTCAACAGGTGGATTATTTCCTGTTTCAACAATAGGTAATAAGAGTAATAATTCTTATTTCTTTGATATTTATAGAAGTCCAGGTGTAAAATATCACAATCTTCTATTAAGAGAAGATGGGTATGTACAAACAGTATTTTATCCTCAAACCCAACCTAAGAGATCTTCTGGATTTTTAGCATTTGATATATTTTTTAGAAATGATAATAATGGTTCACCAACAGCGGATAATTTATATTTTGATATAGGTACAGGTGTTAAGGCAGTTGAAGAACTATCAGAACAAATGGAAGGACTTTTCAACTCAATTAGAATTGGCATAGTAAAAGTTGGAAGTGTTCCGATGGACGCTACTGCTAAAGAAGCACAAAGTATTCAATGTAATAACGATTGTAAATCAATTATTTATGAACCTAATAGTACATCTCATACTCAAATGTCTATTGATAAAGCTAAAAAGTTTAATTTAACAGTAATTGATGGTGAATATTATCCGACTTATGCAAATATTCAAGGCGTTAATCAAGCTGAGATAATAGATACTTTATCTGGTTCTCCAACCCTAGATACAAAATCATTTGCGCTTCAGAAAACTATAACAGAAAAGGATTTTGATAAACCTTTATTTACAATACCACATGGAATCACTAAAGCAAGAATTTATGTGTGGATAGAAGGTGGAGATATAGATAGTATTGAAACTGACTCAGAAGGAGCAGAAATTAATCTTTCTATAAACTTTGTTAAAGATACTAATGGTTGGGATAATTATGAATAAAAAAGGAAAATGATATTTATGAAGAAAGTTAAAGAAGAAAAAGTGGATTTTGATTTGTCTAACTTAGAATTAAGAGAGTTAATACAGGTATACGAAAATATTAATGAGTTTTTAAAATTTCTTGATGAAAATAAAATAGAAATTGAAGAAAAGGAAAAAGAAGATGAATAATTTTTTAGACTTTATAACTAGAGATATTGCTAGTAAAAAAACAATGATTACAAGTATGCCAAGTAAAACTAAAACTAATAAAAAGAAAATTAATGCCACTATTGAAGAAATTGAGGAAAAATATAAAGTATACAAAGACAATGTTAAAAATTATTTAATTGTTAAGAGTCATTCTTTTGAAATAAAAGAAGATAATAAAGAATATGAAAAAGTTAAAAAGGAAGTTATTTCTTTAGAACAATTAAGATTTTTATTAAATCCTTCTAATACATATATTGAAAAATTAGGATTTGATGAATTGTTATATCAAATTAATAATTTTAGTAAATTTAATTTTCATTCTTTAAATGATATAATTAATGCATTTTTAGATAAATTTGAAATAATTGGATTAAATCTAAAGTCAGAAGATTTTAGAATAACGCCTTATGTTAATGAATATATGAGTGCATTTTTAGATGTTAGGTATAAAATAGACAAAAAGTATGATAAAGTAAGTGAAATATTTGAAAGAATATATTGGTCAAATCCTGATTTAATTAATCATTTAGCTTTGAATTTTAAAATACTTATTAGAAAAAATGCTAAATTATTTGATGATAATATTTTAAAACTTCAAAAGAAAACTATGAAAGAATATAATATTAAAGATTATGAAGAGTGTTTAGAAAAATTAAAAAACAAATATTCTGAACTTGAAAAATTAGAAGAAGAAACTATTGGTAAGATAATTTCTCTTGCGTTAGAGGGATCTTTGGATATTAATCACTATTTTGAAGATAATAAAGTAAGAATTAATGCGTTTTCATCTATCATTCCAGATGATATAGATACTGAAGATGAAAAAGAGATGGATAAAATACGAGATGTTTTAGCAAAATTAAAATATAATGTTGAAGAATATCAAAATTATATAAAGTTTATACCTTTATTTACATTATTTAAAAATGATTATAAAAATTTAATAAATGATAAAAATACTAAATCAAAAGACATGTTAAATGAAATAGTAAAGAAAGAAAAAGAATTAGATAAGTGTAATAAAGTAATTTTTCATGAGAGTAGTAAATTATTTGATACTTTATTTAAGAATAAAGTTGAAAAAACTAAGATTCTTGCTAATCATTATGTAACAGAATTAATGGAATTATATAATAAATATGATGAAGAAGTTAATAAAGATAGAATAAGAAAGATGGTTAGTATTGATACGACAGTAGAAGATGTATTACATTTGTATTATAGTTTTGACTATTTAAAGAAAAGTGATATTCAAAAATCATATGAAACAAATGACTATGATGAAATAATTGATATAAGCAGTGATTTTGATTTATATTCTATGAATCCTAATAATTTAATTGTTAAGGGTATAAAGATATTTGATGATTATAATTTATCAAGTATAATTGCTAATAAATATAAACTAAATAATTTAAAAATAGACGAAAGTGATATATCTGAAGAAAATATTGTATCACTATATAATAAAATAAAACTAATATTAAGAGCAGGTATAATAGATAAGAGTAATTCTTCTGTTGAAAAGATTTGGTTTATGGTTCAAACTAAAAAAATATTAGATTCAGAGCAAGTAGAAAGTGCTGATACTGAAGAAGAGTAATTTATTAAGGAAATCTTAAATGATTACTCTTTTTTTCTTACTCTAAATATGCTATAATTTATTATGAATATATAGTAGAGGAATAATGAGGATTAATGAGTAAGTTTAGTACAATAAAAACTAGTAAAAAATTTAAATATTTATTAATTATAATAGGTATTCTTTTTATTGTATCTATAAGTATTCCTACGCTTTCAAGATATAAAAATAGAACTAATTATTATCAAGTAGTAGAATGGGATGGTACTATTGCTAGTAATTATAGAAGTGGAAGCGGTAGTATAGATAACCCATATATCATTTCAAATGGTCAAGAATTTGCTTTCTTTATAGAGAATCTTAAAACTACTAATTATGAAGGTGTATACTTTAAATTAAATAATGATATTGTTTTAAATAAAGGATTATTTAGTTATGATGAAACAAATATTAAATATAAGTATGAAGATGAAACATATTATATAAATGAATTTAATGTAAATAAAATAAGTATGATAGACACTTTTAATGGTAATTTAGATGGTAATGGATTTAAAATATATGGACTATTTATTGATAGTGGTTTAGAAGAAGTATCATTATTTAAGAATTTAAATGGAAATATTAATAATTTATATATAGAAAATAGTGTTATTAATGGTGGTGTTATAAGTAGTGGTCTTGCAATAAATTCAAATAATGCTAATATAAAAAATGTTTTATATGATGGATATTTAATATCATCATCTTCTAATAATGTAGATACATATGACTTAGATGATACTCTAAGTGATGTAGATGGTGTTATTGATTTATCAAGTATTTTAATAAATGGAAATATTATTTCATCAACATTAACTGGTGTTTATAGTAAAAGTGGTGAAATAGAAGAATTTAAAATAAATGATCAAGTAATTGAAGAAGGAAATTTTAATATTACACTTGGTAATACTAAAGATAATATTAGTTATTCAATTAGTGGGATTGGTCAAATAACTTTAAGTAATTTAAAGTATAGTGTAACTACAGATTATAAAGTGGCTAGTGGTCTAATAGTTAATGCAAATAATACTAGTTTAGAAAATGTAGTAAATTCAATTGATGTTTATACAAGTGGTATAGCATCTGGATTAATATTTGATGCTAGTAATTCTGTATCATTAAAAAATAGTTATAATAAAGGAAATATTACAAGTAAATTGTCTACTGGCTTAATTAATGAAACAGATGGTAATATTAATATTATAAATTGTTATAATAGTGGAAATTTAAATTCTTCTGAGAGTTATTCTTTTATAAACAACATTAATAATAATTCTCAAGTAACAATAACTAATTCTTTTTCTATATATGGAACATATGGAATAAATAAAATAGATGATTTATCAACAGTTACAATAGATAATTCATATATAACACATAATAGTAGTGTTAAAGAAAGTTCTAATGAGACAAATTTTATTAGTACTAGTGAAAGTAATTTTAAAAATTCATCTTTTGTAAAAAATACTCTTGGTTTTAGTGAATATGTAAATTTAGAAAATGCACTAATTAGTGATAATGTATGGGTTATTACTAATAATGAATATCCAATACTATATATAGATGATTTAAATAATCCAATTGCTAAAATTAATGTTAGTATGTTTTCATGGAATAATTTATCAAATGATTTAAATACTCTTAAATTTAGTAATAGATTTATATTTAATATAACAATTGGAAATGAGATATCTAGTATAAAAAATATATATTATTATATTCACAATAGTGATGTATCATTATCAAGTGATGAACTAGAAAATATTGAGTGGATAGAATATAGTAATATTGTTGAAGTTAATACTCCTGGAAAATATATTATTTATGCTAAGATAGTTGATACAGATGATAAAATAACTTATCTAAATAGTGATATATTATCAATAGATTTAGATAGCTCTATAATAAAGGCTATAATTGGTAATAATGAATTTAGTTCATTTAATACTCCAAATGATTATCTATATATAAATGAAAGTACTAAAGTAAGTGTTAGTGTAAATGAAGAGTATACTAAATTATCAAAAGTAAGTTACTATATTAGTGATATAGCACTTAGTGAAGAAGAGCTAAGTGCATTAGATAATTCTCTTTGGACCCAATATGTAGAGTTTAATATATCAAGTCAAACACCTAAAATAATATATTTTAGAGTTAAAGATAATACTGATTATTATTCTTATATAAATACAGATTATATTATATTAAAAGGATACTCTCAAAGTGATTTAACGGTTGGAAGAAATATTTCTACCGGTAATAATTTAAATATTACAAGTAATTCATCTATAAAGTTTAATACAAAGTTTATAGATGATAATGAATTTACAAGTGAATTAAAACATGTGTTAATATCAAATACTAAGTTACCAGAAAATACTAAATTTACATTAATCGACAACAATACTAATAAAGTATATACATGTATATTAACTTCTGATGATTATGGATATAGTACTAACAACATATCAACATATTTATTATCTAACTTTATAGAAGTAGGTAATGCAGATGATAAGTACTTTAAAGATAGTGACTATATAGGAAAAATTGATGAAGATTTTGATGTAATTATAGATTTTAGTAATACACAAGTTACTAACAATTATAAAGATATTAATATATATATGAGTATAATTGATGATAATAGTATAAAAATAACAACTCTTAAAGATAATATAAAGTCATTTAGTATTTATGATAGCTATAATGATAATGATGTAAAAGCTCGTGTTTCTTTAGAAATAAATTACAGTAATACTATTAATTATAATCAAGATTATTTAAATATAATTCCTTACGAATTAAAGTTAAATTATTTTTCGTTAGATGATTTAACAATATATGATAGTGAATATGAAGATATGAAATATGGTTTAGAAATAAGTTTATATAATAAAACAACTTCTACTGTAATGAATAAAAAATATTTAAATAATGTTAAATTTATGATAGATGATACTAGTTATCATCCAAATAGTAAGGGTATTGTTAATATTGATTTAGATAATAATTTGATAGGTAATTTAAATATTCAAACATATACTGATAATTTTGATATTGAAGAGGGTGAATATGTATTTAAAGTTTGTCCTTATTTATCCTATGATGGTATTAATTATAATGAAAGTAATAATAATGAATGCAAGTTAATTCCATTAATTATAGATGGCAATCTAAAAGAAGAATTTAATTTTGATGTTGTTATGAATAGTGAAAATAGAGTTATTAATAAAAATGGAGTTCAGACATTAGAATTTAATATACTACAAATGAGTAGACTAGATAATCCTAATGTTAGAGTTAGTTTATATGAGAAGAGAGAATTAACTGCTTATAATCAAAGTTATGATTTAGTTAATATTGTAGATTATATTAGTGGAGAAGTTGAATTATATAGCGAAAATACTATATATGCATTAAAACAAGCATCATATAATACAGATTATACTAAATTTGAATTATTATTAGATTCAGATAAACTTGATTTAAATGGTTATAAATTAATATTTGAATTATATGATGGTGATAAATTAGTAACTATAGTTGATCAGAAATTTATAGTAAGGGGTGGTAGTTAAATATGAAAAAGAAAGTAATTATAATTATATTTTTAATAATTACTATAATATTACTATCTGGCATTACTTATTCAGCATTAAGTACTAATGTTGAAACTACAACTAATCAAAATATAGCAAAATTTATATTTAATGCACAAAAGACTGATTTAATAGAATTACCATTATATGATTTAAACCCTGGTGATGTTAAAGATTATAGATTTTCTGTTAGTAATAATTTAGAAGAAAATGAATCAAATATATCAAGTGATGTTACAATAATTTATAATATTATTGTTAATACATATCATTTTATGCCATTAAAAATTGAATTATATAAAGAAGAAAGTAATGAAGTATTAATAATGTCTTGTGATGAATCATATTCTAGAAATGAAAATAATGAATTAGTGTGTAAAAGTGACCGCCAACAGATGAATTATGACACTAATATAATTGATAATTATATATTAAGATTAACTTTTGATGAAGAATATAATTCATCTGAATATTCTAGTTTAATTGATTATATAGATTTAAAAATAGAAAGTTATCAGAAGGTAGGTGAATGATGAAAAAAAGAACTAAGATTTTATTAATCATCTTATCTTCACTAATAATAATTAATATATTTATATCTGGAATATCACTAGCTAAATATGCAGGTAATTCAATATGGAATTATTATTTGGGAACAAAGGGATTTTATTTTAATAGTGATGTTCTTACTTCATCTAATGTTAATAATAATTGGGATGGTAGTAGTATTCATTTTGATGTTAAGAATTCTAATAGTAGTTTAGTGGCTACTGATTATGATATTAATTATAAAGTAACATGTAATATAAAAAATAATTCAAATGCTAAATGTTTTCTAAATAATACTAATACAAATACTTTAACAGGTGTTTTATCTAGTTATAAAGAATGTGTGGATTTAAGCGGTACTACTAATGTGAGTAGTATGGACTATCAAACTTGTATTGATAATGGATATGAATATAGAGCAAAAGAAACAATAAAAGATATGTATTTTGATATAAATAGTATTGATAGTTCTCAAATAAATAGTGCAGTTGTTGAAGTAATACTTGAAAGTACATATCCATATAAAAAAACAATTATAAGTGAGTTTACATTAACAAGAGGGCTTGATGAAAGTGGAAAAACTAATCTTATATATGATGAATATGAAGATTATAGTAGGGTAATTGTTAATAATACATTTACAGAAGATAAATGTATTAAGTTATCTTGGGATAGTAATAAACTTAGAATTAATAAAGATGGTATAGTAAATTATAATATAGATGATAACGGGTATATAAATGAAGTAAGTGTTAATATTCCATCTAAATCATTAAAGAATTTTATATTTTATAGAGTAGATAATAAAATAAATTATACTTTAGATGATTTTGAAATTACTCAGTCTAATGAGTGTTAAATATAGTTGATAGTTAAAATAGTTTATGTTAGAATTATTATAGAGGAGTTAAGTAAAATGAAAGTAGTAAATAAAATAAAAGAAATAATATTAAACATAATTTTAGTTGTATTCTTCTTATTTGCATTATCTATGACAATATTATTATTAAATTATAATGAATATGGTCTTACACAATTTGGAGATAGAATATTATTAGTAATAAAAGAGGATTTTTCTTCTGATAAATATAAAAAAGGAGATTTAGTAATTCTTAGACAAAAGAAATTAGGTCCATCAATTAAGGATCCAATTAAAGTTGGAGATGAGGCATTTGCATATAGAATTAATAATAATGAGACTTTTATTGAATTTGGAGTAGTTGGTAAAGTATATGAAACAGAAAATGATATTTCATTTGAAAATGGTAGTACATTTGATATGAAATTAGTTATTGGTACTCCAGAAAAAGTATACAAAAATATAGGTTCAGTTTTAAGTGTAGTTAATTCTAAGTGGGGATTCTTATTTATAATATTAGTTCCATGTTTCTTAATATTTATATATCAAATATATGAATTAGTAATTGAAATAAAATTTGGAAAAGAAGAAAAATAATAATTGAGTAGTGTTTAGCTACTCTTTTTTAGTGACAATTATTTTTATATTTGATAAAATTAATTTATGAAGACAAATAGTAATATAAAATATGATAGAATTGATAAAATAATATATTTAACACTTGTTATTATTATGATTGGTATACCCTTTTTTAAATCATTATCTTACGTTGAGTTTTTAAATAAAATACATAATACTTTTTTTATAAGATCAAGAGCATATTTTTTATGGGTTTCAATTATTTTTTTATTGATAATATATTTATATTCAATATTATCTAAGAAAAGAAAAGTAAATTATATAGATTATTTGTTTTATATACTTAGTTTTCTTGGAATAATATCAACTATATTTGCACTTGATTTAGAAAAATCTATATTTGGAGAACCAAATAGATATGAAGGAATTTTATCATTATTTTGTTATTATTTAATAGCATTAAATGCTAAGAATATAGAATCTAAAAAATTAAGAGTTAAAATAATTAATATATTTATTATAATAGGTATATTTCAGTGTATAATAGGTATATTACAATCATTGACTAATTTACCATTTGTTAGAAGATTTCCATTTGTTCCTTATATGGCTTTAGGTTTATGTAGTAATCCTAATTTTTATGGTAGTTATATAGGAATGTTATTATCAATAGTAAGTATTTATTATATATATAAGACTAATGTGATTAATATTATATTAGTTATATTATTTGCAATTTGCTTATATTTATCTGGATCAAGTGGACCATTATTAGGATTTATATTATCTTTTATATTTATGTTTATTTTACTTAGAAAAAAATGGTATAAAATGTTATCTTTAGGAATAATTATTATTTTAAGTTTCTTCATAAGTGATAAATTATTAATATATGTACAAAAAGAAATATATGGATTTGAAATAGCAAATAAATATTACATTAAAGAGGATTTAAAAGAAAATATAAAAAAAATAT
>JBJEED010000042.1:0-2210 GCA_051872765.1 Bacilli bacterium
AGCTCAAATGAAAAATTAAATTGACCAAAATGGCAAAACGGTGTAAAATATTCATATCGAACGAGTAAATGGACCAAAATTAACATATAAATCATTTTATATGTTATAAAAAAGTGGAATATTTAGTTTTTCATTCCACGCAAAAAAGTGTCGAACACAATACTGTGAATGACTTAACGCACCATTTAAGGTGTTAAATTATGAATAATTAAATGTGCCATTTTACCCATTCGATAATAATAAATAATCTCGCCTTAGGGCTTCGTTATTTATTATTATCTTTTTTGAATAGATTAGGCTTAAGTATAATATCTTTGGGTTGGATAAAATAAAAGCCTAATTTTTTTATATTCTCTTTTCCTATTTTTTCTTTCATTAATTCATATGGGGTTTTACCTTTTAATTTTTCTCTCTTAGTATTATTAATATGATTCATCATTAGTAATATATCATCATCTGAATATTTATCTAGGTCAGTACCTTGTTCAATATATCTTCTTATGTATTCATGAGTCACTTCAATGCTTCCTTTTTGATCACTTCTTCTAGAATCACAATAGAATACTTTAGTTTTAACTACATCAGAACCATTATCTTCAATTAAATCGGGCCTTTTAAATTCTTTACCATTGTCAGTTAATATTACTGGAAATATTTTATGAAATAGTTCATAGCCTAATAACTTTTTTAGCTTATTAATTTTATCAGTAACTTCAGATATTGTTTGACTTTCTAATTTATAAGCTATCATAAAATTAAATGGAACAAAGTTTAGAGTAAGTAAAACTGAATGTCCTTTAATACCTTCGACTGTATCCATTTCTACATAATAAGTAATTTTATTTGCTTCTTTATATCTTGTAAAGTCTTGAAAAGTACGATTAATTCTACATGCATTTTCTTTTCTCTCACTTTTATTTTTTGGAACATTTCTTTTCCTTTTACGATATCTAACTAATCTAGGTAAATCAATATTATTACAAGATAGATAACCTTTTTCTTGATAATTGTATAGAGTTCTTTCAACAATATCAAACTCAGGATGATCTTCAATAATCATATAGAAAGAATGACCTTTATCAACTTCTTCTTTGATAATTTTATCCATCTTTCTAAACTCATCATTTTCAAAATCAATACCCTGTCTAGATTCAACTAAAGTTTTACGGTAATCATTATTAGCATCTTCAGCATAATAGAAATAACGATTCTTTCTACATTTATTTCTATTAGGACATCCATTACATACAAAAGGTGCTTTATCGGTTTTATCACACTTCGTATTAAAGTTGTTAAAATGGTTTCCTATGACTAAAACTCTTCTTGTTAGAATTTCCCTAGAAACAGTAGTATGAGGTTTCCCTAACATAGTTCCAATTTTTCTTAAACTAATATTTTCATTAAGATTACTTTCTATAATAATTCTTTGACTTAAGTTTAAATGTTTTCCCATTTTAAAATCTCCTTTCAGTTATGGGTAAAACAGCAATATATATTATATAACTTTTCTATTACTTTACAAGTCTGATGGTTGAAAGACTAAATTAACCAATGGTAATTATACTGGTGCATTTAAAATTTCATTCGAATAAACTATTTTAGTGATTGCTAAATATAGTTTTTTTTGTTATAATCTTATTAGAATGGAGTAAGATATGAAAATACTTATATTAAAGAAAGAAAGAATTATTACAACGTCACTTCCTAATAATGTTTATGGTGATTTTCAAATAGTTGATCTTGATGAAAATGGTAATCAAGTTGATTTAATTACTATTAAAGAACAAAATGGTAAGTGGTTACTTACTAATACTAATGATACAGCAATTATTGTTAATAATACACCTGTTGGCAGTATTTATTTAACTGATTATTTTTCTTGTGAAATATTATATCGTAAGAGTGATTATAAATATATATTATATTGTTTACCAACTTTTGATAAAACTTCTTTATATAATGTAGTTGATGCTAATATTACTATTGGTAATAGTAACTCTGATATTGTTTATTCTAATGATTTTTTAAAGTCTTTTAGTGTTAAAATTTATTATGATAATGCTTGGTATATTGAGGTTTTAACAGATACTTATTTAGTATATTTAAATAATAGGAGTGTTCAAAAAGAAAGATTATTTAATGGGGATGTTATTTTTATTTTGGGACTTCGTATTGTTGTTCTTGGTAACTATATGATTATTAATAATCCA
>JBJEED010000043.1:0-11141 GCA_051872765.1 Bacilli bacterium
GTAAAAAATGAAGCATATGCAGATGATTTGAATCCATCAATAGAATATAGTGAAACAGTAAATGATATTCAAGTAATAATACCAGAGGGATATAATAGAAAATCAGTGTGTGATAAATTAGGCAAATCATCTACTGATATAATTACTACCTCAGACTTAGAAAATTTAACTACTTTATATGTAAGTACAGATGATGATGTAAGTTTTTTAAAATATTGTACTAATTTAGAATATTTATCATTAAAATGTAACACTTATGAAGGTATAGAAAATTTAGCTAATATACCTTCATTTGATAAACTTAAATCTGTTAGTTTCAGTTGTTCAGGTGGTCCAATATCAAAAGAACAAGTTAGTTTTTTGATTAATAGTCCAAATATATCATATATTTGTTTAAATAATTCTACTAATTTTAAGGATGGTGTATTAAGCAGTATTAAAGGTCTTGATACTATAGAATTAACAGCAGGATTAGATAATAGTTATAATACTAATTTAGATGACTTGGTAAATATTAAATCACTTAAAAATTTAATAATTAATAGTTACTTAGTTATGCCACTTAACTTGGCAATATCATTAGATACTAATACATATAACACTTTAAAAAATAATGGAGTTAATATAGATTTTGGTGATAATAAGTATTTTTCTATCGTATATGAAAAAACATTTGAACAATTATTTCTTGAAATAAATACAGAATTAGATAATATAATTAAAAGTTTGGATATAGATGAAAACTCAAGTGATATAGAAAAATATAATAAAGTACTATTATATGTAATTGAAAATTTATCATATGACCCAAATATTAGTCAAAAAATTAAAGATGGAGAAAATTTTACTCATGAAGATCATTTGGAATTTTATGATATTGGTGCTCTTCAAGGTGCATTAATGAATGATACTGCTATTTGTGGTAACTATACAGCATTATTAAGTGCATTATGCAAAAGAGTTGGGCTAGAATCTTACTATGTATCAGGTCATTTGCCTGGAAGTAGTTATGGACATGCTTGGAATTTGATTAAAATTGGTGATGAATATTATTATGCAGATTCAACTGCTTTTGATTCAGAAGGGATTATTGAAACAATAGTCGTAGATGAAGATGGTAATATTTTAGATGAAACTGATGAAGCCTATTCTTATTCTGATTGTATTATTACTACAGTTGGAAGAGATGTTGAAAGTAAAAAGAAAGCAATGGAAGATGGTACGATAAGTAAATATTCACAATATTTAATTGATTTAGAAACTGAAGATAGAGTTGAAGAATCAATTCCAATTGATTTCGAAAATGGTAAACCAAAGTATTTACAAGGTGATACTTCTAGTAATATAAGTGAAGATACTGAAGAAACTGGTTTATTTATAGACAATTTAAATATTGAAACAAGTAGTAATATAGATAATATAAGTACAAGTGATGAAACTGCTATTGATATTACAGATAAGAAATTTAAAATTAATTTAGCAGGAAAAGTTGTTATGATAAGTGCACCTATATTAATCGGAGCATTATCAGTACTAGGTCTTGCACACAAAAAGAAAAAAAATATGATAAGAACTCAACAAAATATTGATAGTTTTTATGAGGATAGTTATAATGCTTATGATAACTATGATAGATATAATACTTATGATAGTTACGATGACTATGATACTTATGGTAATTATAGGAGTCGATAAGACATATGATAAATCATTAATCATATGTCTTTTTATATTTATGGTTAGTAATTAAATTTAAATTAACATTTTACAACATATTATATAAATGTTATAATGTGTTTTGGAAGTGATTTATATGAAAATGCCTGATATGAAACAAGCTAGAAAAAGGACTAATAATAATATCAATTATACAAAATATGATAGTGATTTAAAGTTTGGTAAAAATAAGAAATATTTTGTAAGAACTTATGGTTGCCAAATGAATGAGCATGATTCTGAAAAAATTAAAGGAATGCTTAATGATTGTGGTTTTATCGAAACACAGTCAGCTGAAAATGCAGATATTGTTATATTAAATACATGTGCAATTAGAGAAAATGCTCATGATAAGGTATTTGGATATCTAGGAGTTTTAAAACATATTAAAGATACAATTAATAAAGATTTATTAATTGGTATATGTGGGTGTATGTCTCAAGAAGAAGTTGTTGTTAATGAAATAAAAAATAAATATAAATATATTGATTTTGTATGTGGAACTCATAATCTAGATAATTTACTTTCAATTATTAAAACTAAAATGGATACTAAAAAAAATCAAATAGAAGTATTAAGTTATGAGGGTGATGTCGTAGAAGGAATACCGGTAAGTCGTGATAGTAAGTATTCTGCTTGGGTTGATATAATTTATGGTTGTGATAAGTTTTGTACATATTGTATAGTTCCATATACAAGAGGAATGCAAAGAAGTAGAAAAAAAGAGGATATTATAGAAGAAGTAAAAAGTCTTAAAGAAAAAGGATATCTTGAAGTTACATTATTAGGACAAAATGTTAATGCGTATGGGAAAGATTTATATGATAACTACAATTTAGCAAATTTACTTAGTGATGTTAGTGATATAGGTATTCCTAGAATTAGATTTGTAACATCTCATCCATGGGATTTTACAGAAGAAATGATTGATGTAATTGCAAGTCATGAAAATGTTATGCCTTATATTCATTTACCATTACAATCAGGAAGTAATAAAATATTAAAATTAATGAATAGGAGATATACTAAAGAAGATTATTTAAAACTATATGATTCTATAAGAACTAAAGTTAAAAACGCTAGTATAACAACAGATATAATTGTAGGATTTCCTGGTGAAAGTGAAGAAGATTTTATGGAGACTTTGGATGTTGTAAATAAATGTAAATATGATGGAGCCTTTACATTTGCTTTTTCTCCTCGTGAAAATACACCAGCTGCATTAATGAAAGAAACTGTTAGTGAAGAAGATAAAATGGATAGATTACATAGATTAAATGAAGTTGTTAATAAATATAGTAATGAAGCAAATAAAAGATTAGAGGGTCAAGTTGTTAAGTGTTTAGTAACATCACTAAGTGATAAAGATAAAAATAAAGTATGTGGTTATACTGAAAATATGAAGCTTGTTAATATAGAGGGACCAAGTGATTTAATTGGAAACATTGTTAAAGTAAAAATAACAGATGCAAAGAGTTTTTCTTTAGATGGAATTTATGTAAAAGATTAAAAATTATTTTTTGATATATAAAACTATATAATTTAAAGAAAATTTATTGTTAAAAATTTTCTTTTTTAGTGTAATAATTTATCAATTAATAAATATTCATCTATTTGACAAAATAAATATAAAATATTATATTGTTAATAAGAGGTATTATTATGAGAAGATTGTATATTGATTTTGATGGTGTGGTAATGGATTCAATTCCTTTATTATATGCTGCACTAGAGGCTAGTGGTGCTGATTTTTCAAATGAGGCAGAAAGAAGAAGATTTTTTTCAACTTATGATTTTGATTTAGTTATTAATGATGATAATATACTTAATGATTCAATAGAGTGTATTAATAAATTAATTGAATCAAAAATGTTTGAAATAAGTTTTTTAACCCATGTAAATTCTTTACAAGAGGGTATATCTAAAATAAATTATTTAAGAGAAAAATTTAAAAATATTACAATTATTATCGTTCCAAAGGAAATATCTAAAACTAAAATGGTTCATAGTCAAGGAGCAATATTAGTAGATGATTATTCAGGTAATTTAAAGGAATGGGAAAATACTGGAGGAATTGCAGTTAGATTTTCAAAAGAATTAGAATCAAAAGGATATAAAGTAATTAATAGATTAGATCAATTAATTGATATGTTTAAAGAAGATGAGGAATAATTATGGTTGATGTTTTAAAAGTAGTAAATGGTTTTTTAGAAGAAAATTGTTATATTATTCATAATGGTAAAAATGCTTTAATAGTAGATCCTGGAAGTGAAGGAAATAAAATAATTAATGAAGTTAAGTCACATAATCTAAATGTTCTTGGAATTCTTATCACTCATTATCATTTTGATCATGTTGGTGCTTTAGATGATGTAAAAAATGAATTTCCAAATGCGATAGTAATTGATCACAATACTAGGGGAGATAAGGTTATAGGAGAATTTAGTTTTAAAATAATTGAAACATATGGTCATACATTAGATAGTGTATGTTATTATTTTGATAAAAATAATATATTATTTAGTGGAGATTTTATTTTCAAAGAAACTATAGGAAATTTTCCGGAAGATAATGAAAATTTAATGACAAATAGTCTTAAAATATTTAAATATATGCCTTCTAATGTAGAAATTTATCCTGGACATTATGATAAAACAACGGTAGAACATGAAAAACAATATAATCCGTTTTTAAGAGGTATTTAGTGCTTGCAAGTGTAGTAATTGAATATTCGGTAAAATCACTAAACAAAGTATTTGATTATATAGTTCCGGATGAATTAAAAAGTACGCTTAAGATAGGACACAAAGTAATAGTTCCCTTTGCTTCAAAAGAAGTAGAAGGTTTTGTTCTAAAAATTCATAATCATATACAAGATAATTTAGAATATAAAAGTATTATTAAGATACAAGATAGTGATTTTTATTTAAATGAAGAGTTACTCAAATTAGGTAAATATATGAGTGATTCTTTATTATGCAATTTAATATCTTGTTATCAAGTAATGCTTCCAAAAGCATTAAAAGCATCTATAAAAACAAATATTAAAAAAAAGTATGATACATATGTATATTTAAATAATGAAGTTGATATTGATGAATATATTTTACTTCATAAAAGAGCAATAAAAGAAATAGAAATAATTAATATACTTAAAAATAAAGAAAAATTAAAAAGTGAGATTAATTGTTCTCAATTAAGAAGTTTAATAAAAAATAATATAGTACTAGAGCGTAAAATAGAAGTAAATAGAGAAGTATCTATTATGAATAGTGAGCATAAAGATGTAGTGCTTACAGAAAATCAAGTGAATTGTGTTAATGAAATACTAAAATGTAGTGATAGAGAATATTTATTATATGGTGTTACTGGTAGTGGTAAGACAGAGGTGTATATACAATTAATTAAAAATATGTTGAGTGAAAATAAAACATCTATTGTATTAGTACCAGAAATATCTTTAACACCTCAAATAGTAGCAAGATTTAAAGATGTATTTGATAGTAGAGTTGCTGTATTTCATAGTTCTCTTTCTGAGGGTGAGAAGTATGATGAATATAGAAGAATTATGAATAATGAAGTATCTATAGTAGTAGGAGCTCGAAGTGCAATATTTTCGCCTTTAAAGAATATAGGATTAATAATTATAGATGAATGTCAAAGTTCAACATATAAACAAGAAAATAATCCTAAATATAATGCAATAAATATTGCTCAAAAAAGAGCTGAATATAATGAGGCTAAACTTATAATGGGTAGTGCTACACCATTATTAGAACAATACTCTCGTGCTAAAAAAGGAATATTTCATTTAGTAAATTTAAATAGTAGAATAAGTGGTAAATTTCCTGATATAGAATTGGTTGATATGGAAATTGAAGCTAAGAGGCATAATTATATAATTAGTGAAAGATTAGATAATGAAATCAAAAAGTGCTTGAATCAAGATGAGCAAGTAATACTTTTATTAAATAGAAGAGGATATTCTACTTTTTTAAGTTGTACTAATTGTGGATATGTATATACTTGCCCTAATTGTGATATTTCATTAATTTATCATAAATCAAGTAATTCATATTGTTGTCATTATTGTGGTTATAGATGTATTAAAAATGATAAGTGTCCTAAGTGTAATGAAGATGCTATTAAAGATTTAGGTTTAGGTACAGAAAAATTAGAAAGTATAATTGAGAAAAGATATAATACAAAAGTATTAAGAATGGATGCTGATACTACTAGAAGAAAAAATGCACATCAAGAATTAATAAGTGAGTTTAGTAGTAAAAAATATAATATATTAGTTGGTACTCAAATGATTTCTAAAGGTCTTAATTTTGAAAATGTTAGTTTAGTAGGAATAATAAATCCAGATTCATCTCTTTCAATACCTGACTTTAGAAGTGGTGAGAAAACATATGAATTATTAAGTCAGACATCAGGAAGAGTTGGCAGATTTAATTTGCCTGGTAAAGTAATAATTCAAACATATAATCCAAATAATTATGTATATCAAAATATACTTAAAAATGACTATGAATCTTATTATAATGATGAAATGGAGATAAGAAGAAAATTAAAGTATCCACCATATTACTACATATGTAATATAACAATAATAAGCAATGAATTTAATAAATGTAGTATAGAGGCAAATAAAATAAAAAAATACTTAGACAAAAATTTAAATGAAAAATATATAATTTTAGGACCTAGTGTTGCTAGTATTGTAAAACTTAAAAATAAATATAGATTTAATATAATGATAAAATATAGAGATTCTAAAGATTTATATAAAGTATTAAGTGAAATTAATAATATAAATATTAATGGTATAAATATTGATATAAATATGAATATTTAATATAATTTATGATGAAAAGAGGTATTGAAATGAAAGATAAACGAGTTGTTTTTATGGGTACACCAGAGTTTAGTATACCAGTGTTAGAAATGTTAATAGAAAATACTAATGTGGTAATGGTAGTAACTAAACCTGATAGTTATGTTGGAAGACATCATGAACTTAAATTTCCACCAATTAAAGAAGTTGCTATTAAACATAACATTGAAGTATTTCAACCGCAGAAAATAAGAAATGATTACAAAAAAATATTAGAATGTAATCCTGATATAATTATAACTTGTGCTTATGGACAAATAATACCAAAAGAACTATTATTTACTCCTATATATAAAGCTATTAATGTTCACGCATCTTTATTACCTAAATTACGAGGAGGAAGTCCTCTTCACAGAGCAATAATGGATGGATATGATAAAACAGGTATTACAATTATGTATATGGCTGAGGGTATGGATGATGGAGATATTATCACACAAGAGAGTATTATTATAGATGAAAATGATGATGTAGGAGTTATACATGATAAATTAAGTATTCTTGGAAAAGATTTATTATTAAAAACTTTGCCTTCTATATTTGATAAGACAAATAAAAGATTTAAACAAGATGAAAAAGAAGTAACTTATGCGTATAATATCAAAAGAGAAGAAGAAAAAATAGATTTTAATAAATCAGCAAAAGAAGTACATAATCAAATAAGAGGAATGTATCCTTTTCCAGGCGCATATACAACTCTTAATGGCGAAGTAATAAAAATATGTAAGTCTTATGTTGGTAATGATATTAGTGGAGAAATAGGAACTATTAAAAATATATATAATGATGGTATTGGTGTTGTTTGTAAAGATAAAGAAATAATTATAACAAGGCTTAAACCAGCAGGAAAAAAAGAAATGTCATCTTTAGATTTTGTTAATGGCAGAAAGAAAGAAAATCTTTTGGGTAAGAAATTATGTTAAGTAAAATGAAAGAAAAGTATTTAATAGTATGTAGTGTAATTGTTCTTTTTATGATTTTAGTAGTATTAGTATCTGGTAAAAAAGATGTTAGTTATAAAAAACCAACTATAAACAAAGAAGAAATAATTTCTTTGCTTGATAATATTCAATATAATTATACTCTTTCTATAGAAGAAAATTTAAATAATACAATAACAAATTATATTTATTATAATGATTCTAAAATTGAATTATATGAAAAAGAAAATAATGATATAGGGTATTTAAAATATAATGATAAACTATATTCTGTTAGTAATGAAGATTATAAATTAACTGAAGTTAGTAAAATAGATTTTGTTAGTGATGAATACTACAATGTAGACTTTTTAAAAAAGGTAATCGATAGATGTGATTTTGAATTTAAAGATTCTAATACTGTTAACTGTAAAATAAATAGAAGTGAATATTATGAAGTATATAATGATATATATAATACAAATTATGGTAATGAGGGTAGTGAACAACTTGATATAACTGTGTTTTATTCAACTAAAATAAATAGTATAAAGATAGATTATACATCTAATAGTAATATTAAAATATATAATTTAAAATTTACTAATGTAGGTAATACTGATTTTAGTTCAATAATTGAATATTATAAAGAACAATTAAAATAATAATCTAGTTTTGTCGAATCTAATGAAATAATAAATTATATAAGTTATTATTTATATGGAGGTGAAAACAGCTATAAATATAAATAAAATTTATAAAGAATTTGATTTAATGATTAGAAATTGTATATTAGATGTTGAGATAGAATTACAGAGCAAATGAGACTCCATTTTGTGATTAGATGGAGTTTTTGTTTGAAATCATTTACTCTTGTGATAAAATTATTATGGAGGATATAAAAAGATGTATAAGTATGATAATATAAATATTACTATAGAAAGGAAATATGAAATAGAAAAAATAGTTGAAGAATATTATCAAATTGCTAGTATTCCTGATTTTAATGATTTATTAGTATATTCATTTGGTAAAACATTATTAACGAAAGAAGATATAGAATATTTATATTGTGCTTTTTATCTACCACTCGATAAATTTAAATTGTTAGTTAATAAGTATAAACAATTAGGTTATGAAGATAGTGAAATAATCTTTTATTTGAAGAAAATATTTATAGAAGGTAGATTAAATATTAATATAAAAAAAGATAAATATTTTGATAGAATATTTAAGCAGAGAATTAAAGATATAAGTGAATTTGATTTATATAGTAAAAAAATTGAAAGAAAAAAAACATTGAAAATATAAGTCGGTTGTGATATTCTATTGTCGATTGGAGGTTTTAGTATGTTTGGAATAAAAAAAGAGATAGATCCATGTTATATGTATAGACTAGAATTAATTGTAAAAGAATATCTAGAGAATACAGATGATAAAGATTATAATGAACTTGTAGTATTTGCTTCTGACAAGTGTCTTTTAACTTCTGAGAATTCTGATTATCTATATGATGCATTATATTTACCATTTGAAGAATTTAAAGAAACAATTATTGAATTTGATCAAAATCATTTTTCTCAAATAGATGAATTAGATTTTGTAAGATCACTTATTTCTAAGTATGAAGATAACCCTGCTTTAAGTAGAAAACTTGGTAAGAAAAAATATAATAGAACATCTGTTAGAAGAGCACTTATAAAAAGAGTTATTCAAGTAAGAAAAATAATGGATTATGAGAATAAATACGGAGAATTTTTATCAGTTAATAATCCAAAGATGAAACTATCTAGATAGAAGATAGTTATTTTTTTTGTAAGTAATATTGATTATAAATATCTTTTTTTAATTAATTATTTATTAAAAAAAGAGTATATGTTAAAATAAAATTATAATAGAAAGAGGTATTTATGAAAAAAAATTTATTTGGAATATCGTTAATTACTATGGGAATTTTATATGGAATGCTTAGTGTTATAGTCTTTTTTATATGTTTTTTATGTGATATAGAAATTAGTCTTGTAATACTTATTTCTATAATAATATTTATTATTCAATTTTTAATTTCACCTATATTAACAGATATATCAATGAAGTGGTTTTATAAAGCAAGTTTTGATGAAGAAATTCCTGAATATTTAAAAAATGAAATTACTAAGATGTGTAATAATCATAAAATGAATTATCCTAAAATAGGAATTATCATGGATGGTGCACCTAATGCATTTACTTATGGTTTAACCAAGAATAATGCTAGGATTGTTATTACCCGTGGTTTACTTGAACTATTAAACGAAAAAGAGGTAGTAGGGGTAATTGCTCATGAAATAGGTCATGCAGTTCATTATGACATGATATTTATGTGTGTTGCACAATTAGTTCCATTAGTTTTATATTATGTTTATAATGTATTTGCTGATAATGCTGATAATGACAATGATAAATTAGCAATAGTTGGATTAATTGCCTATGTATTTTACATTATATCTCAATATGTAATATTATGGTTATCTAGAACAAGAGAGTATTATGCTGATGAATTTGCAATATTAGAAACAAAAGATCCTAATTCATTTGCTGAGGCATTAGTTAAGATAGGATATGGATTAACGGCTTCATCTTCTAAAAATGCTAAATTATCTGTTTCTAAGCCAAATACTTTAGGTATATTTGATGCTAAGACATCTAAATCTTTAATTGTTAGTAGTTATAATAATGGTAGTGTATCTAAAGAAAATATAAAGAATGCCATGAAATGGGAAAAATGGAATATATGGGCAAAGTATTATGAATTTTTTTCAACTCATCCTCTAATATCAAAAAGACTTGAAGCAATTTCTAATAGAAGTAAAGAATTTAATCAAGAACCGTATATTGTATTTGATGAAAAGCAACCTGAAAGTTATATAGATGATTTCTTTTATGAATTATTTTTGATATGTAGTGGAACTATAATATTTATATTATTTATAATATTATTATATTTATATGCTCAAACTGATAATAATTTATATATTAATCTTTGTATTTTTTTACCATTTATATTCTTAGTAATTGAATTTATTAAATATAATAGGTCACATAAAAATAGCAATTATAAAAATTATAATATTTCAGATTTACTATCAATTATCAAAGTCTCTAGTGTAACTAGTGTACCATGTTTAATTGAGGGTGAAGTAATTGGAAAAGGAGATCCAGGTTGTATATTTGATGAAGATTTTGTCATAAAAGATGATACTGGTATAATATTTATTGATTATAAAAGAGTAATAAGTTTTATGAATATGGTAGATGGTTTAACTAAAACAAAGAGCTTATTTGGTAAAAAAGTTAAGATAAAAGGTTGGTATAGAAGAAATCCAGTTCCATATGTTGAAATATACGAAATGGAAGTAGAAGGATGTAAGAGTAAGCGTTTCTATTCGAGTTTAATAAATAAGATAATCTTAGTTATATTCATTATTATTAGTTTATTATTTATTGTATGTTTCATATAACTATAATAAAATAAAACGATTTTATATTTTTTAAAATTTTATTAAAATATAATTAGAGTAAAGAGTTAATGGTAAAATCTGCATGTTAAAAGTTATTACAGGTTT
>JBJEED010000044.1:0-2165 GCA_051872765.1 Bacilli bacterium
CAAACCTGTAATAACTTTTAACATGCAGATTTTACCATTAACTCTTTACTCTAATATGCTTTTATAAATAATCTATTGTAGAATTATAAAATATATTTTATAATTTGAATATGATTAAATTAAATGAAAGTTATTTAGAAATTAAAAAGTCGAAGTTTATTGGACTAGTTTATAAAATAGATTCTACTACTGAAGTTGATGAAATTATATCAAGACTTAAAAAAGAACATAAAAAAGCAAGACATATAGTCTACGCTTTTAAATTAGGTGGTAGTGAAAAGAACTATGCTGATAAAGAACCATCTGGAACTACTAGAGGGTTAATTGATATTATTCATAGAAAAAATCTTGATAATGTTTTAATAGTTGTAATACGTTATTTTGGTGGAATATTACTTGGTAGTGGGCCTTTAACTCGCACCTATACTAAAGTAGCATCTATGCTATTCATAGAATAGTTTCCTAAACACATCTAGTGTTTTTTTTATTCCTTTATTCATAATACCCTCAATAAACTCTCCAATGTTATATCCAATATCTGTAAAAGTATTAGTATAATCAACATAATCATCAATTACATAATCTTCAATCGAGACATCTTTTCCTTCATTAACATCGTTTTCAAACTTTAAAATTGCTTCTTGAGTGAGTTTAGTCTTATTATACATTTTATATTCATAATATCCTGCTTCTTTAGATAAATATATTATTAAAAAGAATATAAAGATTAACATAAATAATTTCATAACAATATTTCTTTTTTTCTTTTTATTCATTAATCATCCCTTCGTTTATATAATCATTTAATACACTAGCAATAACATATAAAGTGTTATTAATTTCTTCAATAGTATTATCTACTCCTCCAAGTTCAAGAAGAATTGCATTTTTAGATATATCTTGATT
Source organism: Bacilli bacterium (assembly GCA_051872765.1). GTDB lineage: Bacteria > Bacillota_I > Bacilli_A > RF39 > UBA660 > CAG-1000. The sequence goes on from JBJEED010000044.1 coordinate 907, forward strand.
AAAAATAACATCATTTCTTTCTAAAATCCCTCTACTAAGTCCATTATAATTTTTATTAAGTTTGTTATTTATATAATTAATAAATTTTAAATTATATTTATAATCTTTATTTTTTTTAGCTAAAACAAATAATACTTTAGCATATTTTTTATTATCTTTTTTATATAAAGTTTTATCATACTTCAAAGAATCTCTATGAATGTCTATATATATTTTAAAATTATATTCTTTAGATGCTTCTTTCATATAATATCTACTTGCTTCATAACTTCCTAAATAACCTAAATTATTTTTCTTAAGATATGAACTTATGGTTTTAGTCTCTACATATGATGAAATATTAAAATCATTTAAATGATCCTTTAATATATAAGATGCTAATTTTACAGTTGGTTTTATTGAATAATCACTTACAAATGGTAGATAGTAACTTTCAGTATCATGCGTATTATAGATATAAATTATTGGCTCTGTTTTATATATAGTCTCATTTTTATCTATTATATTTTCACTTACAATATTTTCTATTACTGGATCAATTTCGTTTTTAATAATACTATCATTAAAACTAACTATTTTATTAAGCGAACTATAAACCACCTTAGAGACTATACTTTCATTATTATCTTTAAATTTATTATTTATACTAAAAACTAAAAAATCATTAAAATCAGTTTTATTTACAAGTGTAAAATATCCATATATAAAAAACATAAGTAAACAAAAAATTATTATTATTTTAAATACTCTATTCTTAACTATAGATTTTCGCATGATATCATCTCCTTATAATAACTATATATAATAAAAACTCAAAAAAATGTCGAAATACTTGTTTTATGATTGATTTTTTTAAATTTATTTGCTATCATTAAAGAAGTCTTAAGGGAGGTGGAATCATGCCTAATATTAAAAGTGCTAAAAAAAGAGTATTAATTACTGAAAAAGAAACAATACTTAACAATGATGTTAAGCAATCTATGAAAACTGCTATTAAAAAAGTTAAGAAAGCAGCTACTAAAGAAGAAGCCGCAGCTTTACAATTAAATGCTAATAAAAGAATAGATATCGCAGCATCTAAGGGAGTTATTAAAGCTAATACTAGAGATAGATATAAGACAAGATTAAATAAAATCGTAAATTCTAAATAAATAAGTAGTCAAGTACTACTTTTTTAATTGTCTTTTTATATTTTTTATTATAGAATCTTTAGTTTTGCAGTAAAATCTTGTAAAACCATATATAAAAAGGGCTTAAGC
>JBJEED010000045.1:0-2164 GCA_051872765.1 Bacilli bacterium
CCGAGGTGGAAAAATGAGAAAGGTTGAATTAAGAATGAATGAAAAAGAAAAATATGAAATTATTAAAGAATTAGTTGATCATAATGGTAACAAAAATAGAGCTAGTAAAAAACTCGGTTTATCTAAGAGACAAATTAATCGTCTTATTATCATTTACAAGGAGAAAGGTAAAGCTGGCTTCGTTCACGGCAATAGAACACATAAGCCAATTAACGCTTTAGATAAATCAATCTCCGAAGATATTATACTACTTTATAAGACAAAATACTATGATTTTAATTTTAATCATTTTAAAGATTTTTTAGAAGAACATGAAAATATTAAAGTTTCTTATTATTTTATATATAAAACATTGACAAATGCAGGTATTTTATCCCCAAGAGCAAGAAAGAAAACAAAACGTGCTTTTGTTAAAAATAAACTTCTTAAAGAAAAGAAAATAAACAATACTATGGATGATGAAAAAATTAATCAAGTAATAAGTCATGAAATTTCTTTAGAAGATTCTCATCCGCGTGGTGAAAAACCAAAATATTTCGGTGAAATTATTGAAATGGATGGTTCTCATCATTTGTGGTTTGGAAATAAAAAATCTTGCTTACATTTAGCAGTAGATAAGGCAACAAATAACGTTTTAGGAGCTTATTTTGACTATCAAGAAACACTTAATGGATATTATAATATTTTCTATCAAATACTTACAAAATATGGTATACCATATAAGTTTCTTACTGATAATAGAACTGTATTTAATTATCGCTTATTAAAAGAAGATGATAAAACATCAGATAAGGATGTTTTAACTCAATTTGGTTATGCTTGTATGCAACTTGGTGTTGATCTTGAAACAACTTCTGTATCACAAGCAAAAGGTTTAATAGAAAGAGATAATGGTACTTTTCAAGGAAGACTTATACAGGAGCTTAGGTTAAATAACATTACAACAATTGAAGAAGCAAACAGATATTTATCAAATACTTTTGTTCCAAGTTTTAATAAAAAATTTGCAGTTGATTATAAAAAGTTTGAATCAGTATTTGAAGAGTCACCATCACAAGAGAAAATAAATTATACTTTGGCAGTTCTTACACCAAGAAAAATAGATAATGGCAACTCAATTAAGTATTATGGTAAATATTACCAACCATACTTAAATAATGAATTAAAATGTTTTTTACCTAAAACAGAGTGTTTGGTTATTAAGGCATTTGATGGCGACTTGTTAGTTACTATTGATGAACAAATATTACAGTTAAAAGAACTATCTAGAAATGAGAGATTTTCTAAAAACTTTGATGAAATACCAAATGTTAAAGAAAAGAAAAAATATATTCCACCAATGTCTCATCCTTACAAATTAGAATCTTTTCTAAAGCAAATGGCTAAAGCACATAATAATCATCAATATGCATAAAAAAACGAGATAATAAATCCCGTTTATGTTTAAAAATTTTTAGGACATTTTCGCAAAATATTGACATCTATTTAACCATTTTTCTATTCATTTTGTAGTAAAAAAAGCATGAAATCCAAAGAAAATCAGCGTTTCCTAACTTTTTCTGAATCATCTTCACAAACAACTACACAATTTCTGTAAATATATTCAGTAAAACCACCCTCAATATCAAAAACTTCATTAAACGCTTCACTAACACTATCATACCCAAAATTAGGAGCATAAGTATAATCAAGTATTTTAGAATTAATATAATCAGCATTATTCACAAAAATATCCTTAACCATATCATTCTCTAAAAATTCATCAATAAAATAAGAAGAAGTATTAACATAATCTGCAACTGCCTCAACTAAATTATCTGAAATGCTATAAAACTTTTCATCAATAGCATCAGCATTATTAATAAACTCATCAACATTTAAACTATTTTCAAAATAACTTTTCTTATTACCTTTTTGAAGTAAAACAAAGCCAACCAAAGATGCAATAAAAATTGTAGAAAATTCCTTAAAATCTGAAATATCTGCATCTAAAAGTTGTTCAGATAAAAACAAAGAAAAAGAAGAACAAAAAGCTGAAGAAGTCCCATTAAAAATTGAATTTTTCGTATACTTTTTAGCAACCTTTTCTTGATATAACATATTCTCATTTGAATCCATAATCAAAGGATAAATCTTCAAAAACTCATTTAATTCATCGAGTATT
>JBJEED010000046.1:0-2160 GCA_051872765.1 Bacilli bacterium
ACTAGAAAAGATATTTTTCTTAGATAAATCTCTTTCTAATAAGCTTAATTTTTTATCAAATTCTTCTAAATAATTAGGACTTAGTGTTAATAACTTTTGATTACGTTCTTTTATCTTAATATTTATATTTAAACATAAATCACTAATTAGTTTATTTACATAATCTTTTATATAACTTAATTCCTCAAAACTAAAATCATTTAAATAATTATTATTAATATATTCAATTCGTATGTTTACACCTTTTAAAACATCTTGTATATCTTCTTGTAAATTTGGATTAATTTCTATTAATTGTAATTTATTATTCATACCCATTTCCTCTTTTCTCAAATAATTGCCTAGTATACTAACACGAATTAACTTGAATGTCAATAAAATTTTATCATAGCCAGTATGATCATTCCGTGATAATATCTTAAGTGTTATTCCACAAAAAATGTCTCACCTATGATATAATTTGTCATTAAAAAGTAGCAAAATAAGAAAGGTTGATTAAGAATGAATGAAAAAGAAAAAAATGATGTTATCAAAAAACTAGTAGCTCATAATGGTAACAAAAGAAGATAAAAATAATAATAGATGAATTTTCTAAAGAAATAAAAAAAGAATGAAATAAATTTCATTCGACATTCCTAACGGAATGTTTTTTTATTCCAATTACCTACTCTATATGATAAAATAATATATGTAACTGGATGTGATATTATGGAATCTAATATTATTGATATATTTACTACTGAAAATGAATTACATATTAATTACCCAAACGATAGAAAATATGACGTTAAAGAAATATATGAACTATACTGGAATGACTTTATAAAAGACAATCCTAAGCTAAATATAAGAGAAACTGTATTTTATAATGTCAATAGAATGCTTAATTGCAGGACTCCTAAATTAGGTGGCTCCGTTTGGGAATGTCCTACTTGTGGATACTCTTGCTATCATTTTTTTACTTGCAAAAGTAGAAGTTGTCCAACCTGTGGAGCTAAATATTCAAATCAAAGAGTATTAAAAGCTCAATCTGTAATGTTTTCTGCTAAACACAGACATATCACTTTTACAATTGCAAAAGAACTTAGAGTTTATTTTAGAATTGATAGAAATATGTTAAATTTATTATTTGAGGCTATATCTATTACTTTATCCTCATGGGCTGAAGGATTAAGTAAAAAAGAAAAATACAAATTAGGTTTTATTCAAGTCTTGCACACCTTCGGACGTGCAAACTTCTGGAACCCACATATGCATGTCCTAGTTGCTGAAGTTGCTATGGGTAACTTTACTGTTGAGAAGAAAATTGATTTTTTTCCATACAATATGCTTAGAAAAAGGTTTCAAACTGTTCTTTTAAAGTTGATGAAAAAATATATAAAAAAGAATTTGCCAGATAGATATCAAGAATATATAGAAATCCAAAATAAAATTTATAAAAATAATAAAAATGGTTTTTATGTTCGAGCACCTAAACAACAATTTTCTAGTATTAAAGGTGGACTAGAGTATATATTAAGATATTGTGGAAGGCCTACTTTTGCATCTTCTAGAATTATCAAGATTGAAAATGATTACATAACATTTTGGTATCAAAGACATGAAGATGATAAATACGTAGTTGAAAAGATTCATGTGTATGAATTTATAAAAAGACTAATAATGCATATACCAGAAAAAGGATTTAAAACTATGCGTTACTATGGTTTTTATTCAAAACATCATAAACAAGAAAAAAATTATCATAGAATGATTAATAAAAGACAATATGAAATTAAAAAGCAATTTTTAAGTTGGAGATTATTATCAATACAATCTTTCAATGAAGATCCTTATAAATGTAAAAAATGTAAAAGTGTTATGAATTTATGTTTTTGTTTTCGGCCCGGGGAGGTGTTTTTCTAATGGAAAAAATTATTAAATTTGATTTTGACTCTTGGCCTATGCCTTTAAGTCACAAAATAGTTATGTACATTTGCCCTAAGTGCAAATGTAAAATTGAAGTACCTATTGAAGCTGCACAGGAATGGGAAGAAGAAGATGAATGGGATGGAAAAGATAAATCTATTCCACCATATGGAGAATGTACCAATTGTGGATGCAAAAAAACAGAACCAATAGATTACATTGGTACAAGAGGATTTCATTATATTTATAAGG
>JBJEED010000047.1:0-10772 GCA_051872765.1 Bacilli bacterium
GGACATAGTCCGTGGTTTTAACAAGCTTACAATGATAATTGTAAGCAAATAAAAAAAGCAATAGTTTCCTATTACTTTGTATATGGTAATAAAGCCATATATCTTGCTATTTTTATTTGATTTGCAATATGTCTTTGATGTTTTGCACATGCACCAGTCATTCTTCTAGGTAATATTTTACCTTTTTCATTAATATATTTAGAAACAATTGCTACATCTTTATAATCAACTGATTTTCCAGCACACATTTGACATACTTTTTTTCTTCTATAAAATTCTGCCATTATTTTCCTCCTTTAAAATGGTAAATCATTATCACTTAGTGATATTTCTTTATCATAATTTTCATATGGATCAGAAGTTGGAATATCATATTCTGGCATAATATCAATTGGAGCAGATGCTGGAGTATCTATATATCCTCCATTATTTGACATTTGAGAACTATTATCATTTTTACCACCGACGAACTCTACATTATCTACAGCTACCTCAGTAGTATATCTTTTAGTTCCATCTTGAGCATCATAACTTCCAGTTTGAATTCTACCTTCTAGGCCTATCATACTGCCTTTTTTAAAAAATTTAGATACAAAATCTGCTGTATTTCTAAATGCTACACAAGATATAAAATCTGCATCATAATTTCCTTCTTTATTTTTGAAATTTCTATTTACTGCTACTGTAAATCTAGCAGTAGAAAATCCAGCACTAGTACTTCTAACTTCAGGATCCCTAGTTAATCTACCAACTAAAACTACTTTATTCATTTAATTACTCCTCTTCTCTAATAACAATATGTCTTAGAATATTTTCATCAATTTTAGCCTTACGGTCAAATTCTTTAACAGCTTCAGCTGTAGCTTCAACATTAAATAAATAATAGTTTCCTCTAACTTGTTTGTTAATAGGATATGCTAACTTTTTTTGACCCATGTCTTTAGTATTAACTATTTTTGCTTTCATATCAGTCAATACTTTTTCAAATGTTTTAACTGTTTCTTTTTGAGTCTTCTCATCGATATCTGTTTTAACAATAAACATTATTTCATATTTATTCATTATTACACCTCCTTTTGGTCTAACGGCTTCCATATAAGAAGCAAGGAACTCTCGTTCGGAAGTATTATAGCATACTAATTATTAACTTACAACCAAAATTTATTAATTTTTTAATAAAAGCCATATTTTATAAAATATGACTTTAAAATAAGATTACATTTTATTAGGAACTTTAATTGCTAATACATCCAGTAATTTTACACCAGTATTATAAATAAGTTGAATTAAAGCTATATATGTTTCTTTCTTAACCATATCACTTTCATTTAGAATATTACACTCAGAATAAAATTTATTAAATAAACTACATAATTCAAACAGATATTCACATATGTAACTAAGTGTTTTTTCATTATATGCCTTATTCATCACTTTAGATAGCTCTAATAATTTAATAAATATACTTCTTTGTGTGTCACTATATATCTCATTTATCTTTGAATCCTTGATATTTGATTTATCTAATATAGATTTTATTCTTACCATTGTATATAAAATATAAGGACCAGTTTTACCTTCAAATGAAGTAATTTTTTCAATATCAAATATATAATCAGTAGTTCTATAAGGTAATAAATCAGCAAATTTTATTGTCGCAACCGTTAACTCATTAGCTATTACTTCTTTCTCTTCGCCATCATACTTATCTAATTTTTTTAATAATTCATCTTTAACTTGAGAAATTAATGAACTTAAAGACAAAACACCACCATCTCTAGTTTTAAATGGTTTTCCATCTTTACCATTCATAGTACCAAACCAATAGTGTACTAATTTTACATCTTCTCTTACCATTCTTGATTTATAAGCAGTTCTAAATACTTGTTCAAAATACATTGATTGTCTTATGTCCACTAAATACCAAATTTCATCTGGATTATATTTTTTTACTCTTGTATATATTGTAGACAAGTCACGAGTCGCATAAATAGAACTTCCATCATTTTTAACTACTATTAAAGGCGGTATTTCTATTTTATCAGTATCTTTCTTAACATCAATTACTTGAGCACCTTGAGATTCATACATATATGGTTTTAAAAATTCAAGTGTTTCAGGTATTGTTTCTAATGAACTCAATTCACCTTCCCATAGATCAAAATTACAATTTAAATAATCATATATTTTCTTTATTTCTTCTATAGATACTTCTAAAATATCCTTCCACATTCCAAAATAAGGTTCAACTTTATTTTCTACTAGTGCAGTTATCTTTCTTACTTCTTCCATTCTTTCTGGATCATCTTTAGCAGCAATACTTGCCTGAGGATAATATATTTCTAATTCCTCATTAGTTATTTTTAATTTAGGATACTCTCCTTTATAATTCTCATCAAAATAACATAACTCTGGATTTCTTTTCTTTATTTCAGAAATAATCATTCCTGATTGTCTTCCTAAGTCTCCAAGATGAACATCACCAATTGTTTTATGACCTAATACTTGAGCTAATCTTTTTAAAGACTCTCCAATATTAGCAGGTCTCATATGACCAACATGTAATATTTTTGCCGCATTAGCTCCACCATAATCTATAATTATTGTTTTTGCTTCTAATTTATCAATTAACATATCAAAATTATTTATTGACTTATTCATAGTATCTAACAAATATTTTTTGCTAATACTTACATTTATAAAACCAGGCCCTGCTATATTTACATTATTGAATCTATCATCAAGCTTACTTACTATTTCATTTGCTATATCTCTTGGATTTTTTCCATATTGTTTAGCAAGAGCCATACAACAATTTACTTGAAATTCACCCAAATCAGGTCTTGAAGAACTCTCTAAAATAATATTATCAATACTATATCCACATTCATTGATAATATTTTTAATATATGTTTCTGTTTCTTTAATAAAACTCATACCAATCACCTTCACATTTAGTTAGATTATAGCATAACTTAACACTTTTTTAAACATTATTTGTTTTACTTATATTACTTTATGGGTATAATAATATTATAAATGATAAAGAAAGGAATTATTTATGAATATTATACTATTAACACAAATTATAGGTTTATTAGCAATAATACTAAATGTATCTTCATTACAATTTAAAAAGAAAACTTCTATGATGAAGATGTTATTAATTACAAATATTCTATTTTTGATTCAATACTTTCTTCTAAAAGCATACTCAGCATCATTAATATGTTTAATTACCATAATAAGAACTATATTATTTACTAGATATGATGAAAAAAAGCAAAAAATACCAATGAGTCTATTAATATTTATTTTAATAATATGTATCATTGTTGGAATATTTACATATAAAAACTTCTTATCCTTAGTTCCTGTAATTATTGCTATGACATATACTATAGCTGCAACATTTAAAAAAACAGAAAAATTTAAAATTGTTTATGGAATATGTGGTATAGTTTGGTTAATTTATAATTATAAAGTTAAAGCATATGTTAACATTATTGGTAATGTATTTGAAATAACTTCTTCGTTTATTGGAGCTAAAAGAAAATATAAAAAGTAATAAACTTAAAACTAAATCATATAATATACAGACATATAAATATGACAAAAAGGTTATTCCTTTACAAAATTATTAATTTATGATATAATATATGTCGTATGGAGCATTATACTAGTCAATCATACCACTCGAAGATGGGCCTAAAAATCCATTAATTGTGCAAAAAGATACTTTATATATTTCGCTTCTTTCGCCCAGATTGGGGCGGATATATAATTTAAAATTTAAGGAAAAGATACAATGGCATGTACCGACTTCCTTTTATTGTTTCGATGATTATGAACGCACATGTCGTGAGTGATTTATTGGGATAGAAATTGAAAAATAAATTGCAAAAGCGAATAAAAGTGAATTATGTTTGTTTGGGAAAACCTCTAGTATGTTTATATTATAAAGATTGAAGTGCGGACTAAGTGGTGATCGAGTGATCATATTTGGCAACAGATGATTAGTAGTTTTAAAGAGAAATCGCCCAAGGGTAACCAAAGGTAATTACTAGAGAAAGTCAACTCGACCAAAGCCGTAAAATTAATTTATAATATTCCATACATTTCAACCTAAGGAGTTTATTAAAAATGAAAAATAATAATTGGATCATTAAGGCATTTTTAATGACTTTTTTTATAGCTTTAATGTTTAGTACAATATCAAATATAGTAGTAGATAAATGTAATGAAATAGTTCTAATATTATTGTCTATTTTTTTTATTTTAATAGGTATATTTTTTGATATTATAGGTACTGCTGCATTAACCGCAAATGAGTCAACATTTCATGCCAAAAGTTCTAAAAAAATAAAAGGTTCAAAAGAAGGAGTCTACCTAATTAAAAATTCAAGTACAATTGCTAGTATATGCAATGATGTAATTGGTGATATATGTGGAATTGTTAGTGGCTCTCTTGGTGCAATGATATCTATTCGATTAGCAAATATCACAAATATTAATGTTTTATATTTATCTCTTATTATTAGTTCATTAATATCATCGCTAACAGTTGGTGGTAAAGCAATTGGTAAAAAGTATGCTACTAAAAATAGTGATAAAATAATATTTATGGTTGCTAAAATAATGTTTGTATTTAAGAAAAAATAAAAAACTTCATATTTTAAATTAATAATTATGAAGTTTTTTTGTTTATCTATTACTTCTAAATCTTTCTTTTTCATTAAGTATTTTTTTTCTTAACCTAATAGCATCAGGAGTTACTTCAACAAGTTCATCATTCTCAATAAATTCTAATGCTTCCTCTAATGTAAACGTTTTTGGTCTAGGTAGAGTTATTGCCTCATCACTTCCAGAAGAACGAGTATTTGAAAATTCTTTATTTTTACATGGATTAACATTTAAATCATTTTCTCTATTGTGAATACCTACAATCATTCCTTCATATACATCTGTTGATGGTTCAATAATCATAGTACCTCTATCTAACAAATTATATAATGCGTATCCAAATGTTTTTCCTGTTTCCATACTAACAAGAACTCCATTTTTTCGACCATTTATTTCACCAGCATATGGTTTATATGAATCAAAGCTCCTAACCATAATTCCTTCACCTTTTGTATTAGTAATAAAATTACTTCTATATCCAATTAAACCTCTAGTTGGAACTAAAAATTCTAATCTAACATAGTTCTCCTCAGCAGGTTCCATAAGTTCCATTATACCTTTTCTTTCATTTATATCGCTTATGATTGTACCAGAATAATCAGTTGGAGTGTTTATTATTACCTTTTCAAAAGGTTCACATTTAACACCATCTATTTCCTTATAAATTACCTCTGGTTTAGATACACCAAGCTCATATCCTTCTCTTCTCATATTTTCAATTAATATAGATAAATGAAGTTCACCTCTACCAGATACTTTAAATCCATCATTGCTTGGCAATTCTTCTACTTCAAGTCCTACATTTCTCTCTAATTCTGCATTTAATCTATCTCTTAAATGTCTAGATGTAACAAACTTACCAACTTTTCCTGCAAAAGGACTAGTATTAACTAAAAAATTCATTGATAATGTTGGTTTTTCAATTTCTATACTAGGTAAAGGTTCTATATGATTAACATCACATATTGTATCACCAATAGATATATCTGGACATCCAGCTACTGTAACAATGTCACCATAGTATGCAGTTGTAACTTCTTTTTTACTTATCCCCTCATTAACAAACATTTTAGTAATTCTTTCTTTTGATAATGTTCCATCATTCTTAGATATTGCAACTACTTCCCCTGTTTTAATTTTACCTTTATTTATTCTACCTATACCAAGTCTACCTATATAATCATCATAATCTAATGATGAAATTTGGAATTGTAGTGGATCATTTTCATCACCTTCAAATGGTTTAGTAGTTTCAATAATTGTATCTAATAATGGGAATATATTATTATTCTCATCATTTTCGTCATATTTAGCTATTCCCTCTTTAGCAATGCCATATAATATTTTAAAATCTAATTGTTCATTCGTAGCATTTAATTCACAAAATAAATCAAATGTCATATTAACTACTTCTTCACTTCTTGCATCTTTTTTATCAATCTTATTTATAAATAATATAGGTCTTAAACCATTTTTTAATGCTTCTTTTAAAACAAATCTTGTTTGAGGCATTGGACCTTCAGCAGAATCTACTAATAATACAACTGTATCTACTGTCTTAATAATTCTTTCAATTTCACTTGAAAAATCAGCATGTCCAGGAGTATCTACTATGTTCATTTTATAATCTTTATATCTAATAGAACAATTTTTAGCAGTAATAGTAATACCTCTTTCTTTTTCTAAATCACCACTGTCCATAACTCTTTTTTCTACTTCTTCATTTTCTCTAAACACACCACTTTGTTTAAGTAATGCATCAACTAAAGTACTCTTACCAGCATCTACATGAGCAACTACTGCAAAATTAATTATTTTTTCCATATACTTCATCCCCTTCAATAACGCTAATTAATAATACACCATTTTATTTCATTTTTCAACAAAAAAAATAATTTTTTGAATCTTTACATTTCATTTTGAGAATATTGAATAAAAAACAATATAATTATCACTACCAATAACATTTTATCATTTATAGTAAATGGTTAAAAATCTTAAATAATGGCAAAATAATATCATGAGGTTTTTATGAATAATAAATATATATTTACTAGTGAAAAAGACTTATATTCTACAATTGGAGATAATATCAGATACTATAGAAAAGTTTTTAGTTTGAATAAACAAGAATTGACACAAAAAAAATTGGCTAAGCTCGCCAATGTATCTACTTCTTTAATTGGTAATCTTGAAAGTAAAAATACTTTTCAAGGAATAAGTGTATATAATTTATATAAAATAAGCAAAATATTAGATGTACCACTAGAAAATTTTTTTATTAAACGCTAAGATTCAATACTTTCAAAAAATTTATCAATAGATACATTCAAAACTACAGAAATCTTATATAAAGATATTATAGATAATCCTTCACTACCTTTAGTACTTTCAAATTTTCTTATAAATTCTGGAGAAACTTCAATATCAAGGGCTAGTTGCTCCTGAGTAATACCACAGATTTTTCTATATTTAATAACATTGTATGCAATTGTTTCAATAATATTTTCATTAAATTTAAAGTCCCTTTTGAATTTTGCCATATTTATCACCTAAATTAATTTTACATTGTTTTAAATATATTTAATGTAATGCTGTACTATACATTTTTAATAAAATAAATTATAATAAGGATGATGGAATATGGAAGAAAAAGAATTAAATAGAATAATTGGAAAAAATATAAAAAAATATAGGCAAAAATGTATTTATAATGGTAAAAAACTATCACAAGAAAAATTAGCAGAGATTATCAATGTATCAGTATCATTAATAAGTAATATAGAAAGTAACAAATCTGATAAAGGTATAAGTTTAACTAATTTATATAAAATATCTATAATATTAGATATACCAATTAGCAAGTTTTTTGAGGTAAATAATGATTCTGAAATACATTAATAAAAGTTATATTAATAATTCTTCTGATATTCTATCTTTTTATAAAGATATTGAGTTTAAGAAAATAATATCTAGTTTAGATGAAAATAAATTAATAAAGGTAACTAGCCATTTAATACATAAAGATAAATATATAAACCAAGTTGAACAATTTATATTTAATTTAGACAATTATATCTCATTCATAAAAGAACAAATATTTATAAAACCATTAGAACTAAGATACATCATAAGTTTAACATTATTTAATAAAAATAATAAAATATTATATAGTGATCTTTATTACTATAGTAATTTAAAAATATATCAAAAAGCATTTATTAAATTATTTATGTATCAATATGAAAAAAACATAAAAATAATTTCAAAAGATTTAAGGATTATCAAAAGAGATTTTAATTCGCTTATTAAAATAATTAATAATAAAAAAAGAACATATGTATATTTTGAAAAAATCACAAATAACAATATATCCTTTTATCTACCAATATATGAAAACATAGAATCTAAGTTGTAAAAATATCATAAATAGATTTATAACAGAAAGTAACTCTATTAGTTCCTTTCTTTTTTTCTTTTATTAAATATCCTTGTTCAACTAGTTTATTCAACACTTTATTAACAGAATTTATATGCAAATTACATTCTTCCACTATATCATGCGTAGTAAAAACTACTTTTTTTAACATAATCGGTAGCACCTTATATATAGTAGTACCACCAATAGTATCTTTAAACTCATCTAAGTCTTTCTTATATACTTTATTTAATTTTTTAATCTTTTTAATATTTAAATTACATTGCTCAATTATACACTGAAGCATAAATTTAATAAAAGCATTTACATCATCATTAACCTCTCCACTTAACAATGTAAAATATGTATTTTTTAATTTATCCAAAGCTTCAGATATAAACAGTATTGGAGGTTCATTTTTATAAAAAGAATATTGTATAGGAATTAAAATTCTTCCAATTTTACCATTTCCCGATACATACGGATGTATTTTTTCATATTGATAATGTGATATAGAAACTGCTATTAACGAATTATCATCATTTTTATTCATGTATTCAACAAGATTTTTCATATTAGAATTCAATTCTGTATGCACTGGGGGTATAAAAGAAACAACACTACCAGCTAACCCTGGTTTTAATAAAAAATTTTGTGTATTTCTAAGTTTGCCACTATTTTTAGTCTTATTATTTTTACTACAATTAGAAAATAATATCTTATTTATTTTATTAATACCATTTAATGAAAAATTATTTTTTACAACATCATCTAAAGTAATAAATAATGCTCTTTTTAAATTACTAAATTGAATTGTATCATTATTTTTTACCATATAAGGATAATGAAACATATATTCTTTATTTAATTTTGAACCATCAATTTTAAATGAATAGAATAGTTCACTTACAAATGCAGATTCTAAAAAACATTTATAATCATATGCCATATTTCTCAAATAACCTTTATATTCGCCATAAATTTCTTGAGTTTCACAAAGTAATTTCAATAATCCTGTTGATAAGTCATACTCTAGTGGCAATTTTTTTGCTTTATATGCTTCCATAATTATCACCTCTAAACAAATTTTAACATAAACAATAAAAAATATACATACTTATTAATAAATATATATATTTTTAGTAAATTTATTGTAAATTAAAACAAACAAAAAGTAATTTGTCCTGATAAAACCAAATTACTCCGAGTTTTAGAAAAAGAATTATAATCATTTATATTAAATTTTACTTTAATATAAATATGTTCTAAATATTATCAGTATTTAGCATAATTTTCTTACCATTTTGAGTTTACTTTCTCAACGATATACCATTTGTCCTTAGTAGATAAGCTTCTACCTCTATTTAAGAGAATTATTTAAATAATAATTATTAAATATATAAATAAATAATAAAATAAGTTAATATTTTACTAAATTACTTACATAAAATAATAAATATTTTAGATAAATAATATATATAGAATTTTTCACCTATTAAAATAATTGTATTAATATATTAGATGTCTTTAAACATTAATATATTATATATCAGTTATTTTATCTTTAGGACATTTTTATTATATCTAATATAAATATATAAGTCAATACTTTTTTTAAAAAAAATATATTTATTTTTTAATAAGGATTTGGAAAATCTAATAATCCTTTTCCTTCTCCTTGTGTCCAATATATTTTGTTATTTTTAATTTTAAATTCATAATTAATTTTATATTTTGTATCATTAGTTTTATCATTAAAATAATAAAATATAACATTTGTTATTCCATCTTTATTTATACTTAAGGACCATTTATTTGTATCTATTTGCTTTATATTTAAATTATCATTATCTATTTCATAAATCCAAAAATAATCTTCATCATTAAAATTATATTCAATATTTACACTATCTTTATAAACTCCTAAGTATTCAGAATAAGGATTATAAAATATAATAATTCCTAATAATAAGAAAGTAATTCCAAATATTATATAAAATCTCATATACACCTCTTAAAAAATAGTAATCAAAAAACAATCTGTTCTGATAAAACTAGATTGTTTTGAGTTTTCGAAAAACAAGTTACGAACATTTATATTAAAATTAATTAATATAAATAAATTTCTAAATATTATCAGTATTTAGTATAACTGCTTATCATTTTGAGTTTAACTTTCTCAACGATACATCATTTGTCCTTAGTAGGTAAGATTCTAATTCCAACTTTAGGAAATACCATAAATATAAAAATATAACAATAAAATATAAATAGATTAAATTTATAAATATCATATATATCATTATATAAACAATATATTATTAGAATTTTTTCACTAAAATATAATATATAGATAATAAATAATTAAACTTACTATCAATACTATATATCTTTAGGACATATTTATTATATCTAATATAAATATATAAGTCAACACTTTTTTAAAAATTTTTTATTTTTTATGATTAATTTATGATAATGTCTTAAGTGTTAACTTTTGAAAATGTCTCAAGTTAATATATAATACTCCACTGAGGTGGAAAAATGAAAGAGGTAAAATTAAGAATGAATGAACAAGAAAAATACAAAGTTATCAAAGAACTAGTTGACCATAATGGTAACAAAAATCGAGCTAGTAAAAAACTCGGTATATCAAGAAGACAAATTGATC
>JBJEED010000048.1:0-2105 GCA_051872765.1 Bacilli bacterium
TGAAGTTGGTAAAAAAGTGAGACGTGCAATTGCAGATATTGGTGGAATGATGCCTGAAGAAATGCCAACACCTAAAAAGAGTTTGAAAGAAATAGAAAGAGAAAAGAAGCAATTAGAAACTAAAGAAAATAAGAAACTTGAGGGAATGAAATAACAAAAAAAGAAGTAATTTTAGTGAACGAAAATAAAACAAACATTAATTGTTTGATTACAATTTATGCCAATTTCCATATAAATAAAGGTGGTAAAAATAAAAAAATATGATATAGAAAAATAGAATAAAAATTGAAAAATATAAAGATATGGATTTAAATATTATAAATCATAATGATATACCTGATATAAATGAGATAATAATTGATAGTAGAAAACCTAAAGTAGAAAGAATGCTCAGATAGAAAATCCATATGTTTTTAAACTAAATGGCCATTTAGTTCAAATTGGATTTACAAATAATGGCAAAACAGCAGAAGATTGTTTAACTAATGTCCTTAAAAATTTATATAAATAAATTAAGTAATAGGTGGTGATTAAAATGGAAGAAATAAGATTGAATATTGGTGGTTTTTGGGAAAATATTTCTAATATAGAGTCAGATATAGAACATATAAATTGGAATATAGAAAACCATAAAGATAAAAAAATTGTAATTGATCTTCCTATTACATATTTTGATCAAACGTTCTTTGATAGGATTAGTGATCCTAACGCAATTGAATTTGAATCTAGGGATGGTCGTAGATTTAAACCGAAGGATATATTACTAATAAATAATAAATTTGAAAATATGATTAATAATATAAAAAATAGTGAACTAAGTCAATTTGAAAAATTTATTGCTATATATTCTTTTGTTGCAAATTATAAACCATATAAACTAAGTGAAAATAATGAAAAATATTATGATGTAGGAAGAAGTCCTTATTTATTTTTAAAAGATGATCATATAAATTGTGTAGGAATGTGCCAATTATTATGCATATTATGTAGACAGGTAGGAATTAATATTACAATGTTTGCTGATGAAGAAAAAGAACATGCTATATGTTATTGTTTTATTAAAGATAATAATTATGGTATTGATGGATATTTTGCTACTGATCCAACAGTTGATAATATTAATGAAGAAAAAATAGAATGTGATTATACAAAAATGATAGGACGTATTTTGTTTAATAATGATTTTGAAAAATTTTTAAATAGCAATAGACAATTATCATATCCTAATGATATTGTCGATATTAATTTGTTTTCTAAATATATTTCTTTTTTAAAAACGTGTAATTTTTTTGTTGAAAATGTTGATAATCCAATTGATTTATTATATTCTTTTAGAAATGAATTTAAATCAAAACAAAATAATATTTCTTATGATGTTATTTATAGTGCTATTTTAAAAGTGTCACAATGTGGTCACATTTCTAACATAAATGATAATAAGGATACTATTAAAAATTTATTATTTATAAAAGAAGTTAAGGAAAGAACTGTAATAGGTGAATCAACAAATGATTTAGTTGAATCTTTTATAGAATCATCAACAAGTAAAAGGAAGTGAAAATAATGGATAAAAGCGAAAAAAGTTTACCATCTACGAGTATCAATTGGTATATAACGACTTATGATAAAACTCCTTCAATCCTTTATTTAATAAGGAATTTTTGTTAAATACTTTTTACATTTTTAGTTAAATCATTAATAATGATTTAATAAAATAATAGGTAATAACGAGTAATGATAAACTATAGAAAGGAGAATATATATGGAAGATAATAACTTAATTATATATAAAAATAGTAATGGTAATATTATAGTAGATGCTATATATAAAGATGAAACCTTATGGCTTTCTCAAAAAGGAATGTCAAAAGTATTTGAATGTTCAACAGATAATATAAGTTTACATTTAAAACATATATTTCAAGATAACGAATTAAATAAAGATGCAGTTACCGAGAAATGCTCGTTAACTGCAGATGATGGAAAAAAATATAATACAACAATTTATAATTTAGATGCTATAATTGCAGTGGGATATAGAGTAAATTCTAAAAAAGCAACAGAGTTTAGAATATGGGCTACTAAAATATTAAAAGAATATATGA
>JBJEED010000049.1:0-10447 GCA_051872765.1 Bacilli bacterium
TTAACATGGTCTTTCTTTTTTTATGCAATCCCAATTCTATTTTACTCTATCAAAAGCATGCAAAGTTTGACAAAACATTACAAATATGGTATAATCTATTAAATTTTTAAGGGGGATTAATTATGGAAGAAAATAGTAAAAGATATAGTATTTTAGATGTAAAAAAATATCAATATATCAAAAGTGTTCATAAGGCGAATTTAAGAATATATTCAATTTTAGTAGATACTTTTGGAGTATCTACAATATTAAGTGCAGCTTTAATTAATAATGAAATATTAAAATGTTTACTTAGTATTATAAGTGCAGTTGGGTGTGCTAGTTTTATGTATAAAGCAAAAGAGTCATATAACAAATGTTTAGAATGTGATAAAGAGTTAAAACGTATTAAAAAATAATTAATAATATTTGAGGGGGATAATATAATGAATAATGATAATAAACATAAAATTAAAAAAATAAAAGAATGTGAAGAAATGATACAAACACAAAAAGCACTTGCTATTTATAATTCAATATTTTGTGGAATGTGGAGTTTATTTTGTGCTTTTGACGCAAGTGCATTTTTACACGATAAAAATCTATTTTTACTATTGCTATCTATAATTTGTGGTAAATATGGTGCTAAGCACTATTTATATACACTTGATGGTATAGATATAATTAGAGAAAATAAAGAAGAAATAAAAAGGTTAAAGAAATAAATTAGGTAAAAAGGGGTTTTAATATGAATGAAAATAGATACAAAATTAATCAAGTTATTAAATTTGAAGAATTAAAGAAAAATTCTGAAAATGAACTAGTTGCAAAACAAATAGTTTCAGCATTCTCTGCAATAATCTCAACAATATCAACTTTTTATGCGGTATTATGTAATGTTCCACAGGCTTTATTTTGGACAGGATTATTTGGATTAATTAGTTATAGCAATATTAGAAAAAGTAAATATTTTCAAAATAAAGTGGATTTTTATAGTTCTCAGATAGATAATCTAGAAAAAGATATATATTATTATAAAAAATAGTTAATTTTGGAGGAAAAATGAAACATATTATTGAAGAAATTGATAAAGTAGAGGAATTAATCTTTAAAGAAAAGCAAAGAAATAAAAATATTGCTATTAGTAGTGTTTTGTGGAGTTTTTTAACTGTAGAGTTGGGGTGTGAGTACCTAAGTAGTCCTAATGCTATAATTGGTTTATTTGCTCTTTTAACTGGAGGACTTGGAGCTAAATCATATTTAGGATTTTTAGATAGTAAAGATGTTATACATAACTATGAAAAACAACTAGAAAAATTAAGAAAATAATCATTCTATTGGGGGGATTTGATGATAAATAAATATAGAATAATTTCATTAATGGAATATATATTTAATGTTATAAAGAGTATATTTTGTTTAGTATCAACAATACTATGTATAGAATATGGTTATTTATTCTATATTAATAAATCCATATTTTTATTATTAATTTCAGTTGTTAATTGTATAGTTGGTTCATTCTTTTATTTAAGTATTAAAAATTCAAACAAAATAATATATAATTGTCATAGACAAATAAATAGTATAAAAAGAGGTGAAAATTATGCAAAGTATTGATATTTTAGATGTGGTAGTATTAGATGAAGATAAACATTATGTTGTTGCTTCAAAAGTAGTTAGAAAGAATAAAAATTATTATCAACTTGCTAATGTTAATGATGCTCATGATACTATGATTTGTTATCAAGATAAAGATGAGTTAGTTGAGATTCATGATAAAGAATTAATTGCTTTATTAGTTCCATTATTTTTAAAAAATCTTAGTGATAAATTGCAAGAAGAAGAGTTTTAATTATTAAGATAGTATGTTTTATTCATGCTATCTTTTTATATAAAGGAAAGACTTTTAATTAATAATTTGATAAAATTAAATAGTTAGAAAGGAGTAATCATGATAAAAGAAGAATTAAGTGAAGTACCTAAAAAGCCTGGTTGTTATCAAATGTATAATTGTGATGACATTATTATTTATGTAGGTAAAGCTAAAAATTTATTTAATCGTCTTCATAGTTATTTTACTGGAAGAGTAACTGGAAAAACGAAGAAGATGGTAAGTGAAATTAGTTATTTTAAGTATATAGTTACTGATAGTGAGACAGAGGCTTTTGTATTAGAACTTAATTTAATAAAAAAATATGATCCAAAATATAATATTTTATTAAGAGATGATAAAAGTTATCCATATATAGAGTTTACAAATGAAAAATATCCAAGATTAATAGTTAAAAGAGAGATAAACGCAAATAAAAAGAATTCTAATTATTTTGGGCCTTATCCTAATCAAACTGCAGCAAGAAAATTAGTCAATTTATTAAATAGATTATATCCTTTAAAAAAATGTGATAGTATGCCTAAAAAGGTATGCCTTTATTATCATATTGGGGAATGTCTTGGATATTGTGAGAAAAAAGATATAGATATTAGCAGCATAAAGAATGAAATATTATCTATTTTAAATGGAAATGATAAATTATTAATACAAAAAATTAATGAAAAAATTAAAATTAATTCTGATAATTTAAACTTTGAAATATGTAGTGAATTAATGCAAGAATTAGAATATATTAATCAAGTATTTAGTACTCAAAATGTAGAGTTAAATGACAATTCTAATAAAGATATATTTAATTATTACTATGATAAATCATATGTAAGTATTGTTGTTATGTTTATTAGGAATGGAAAATTAGTTGGTATTAATAATAAAATAATACCAGTAATTAATGAATTAAATGATACGCTTGAATATTATATTGTATCATTTTATAGAAAAAGTAATTTACTTCCAAAAGAAATTATTGTACCAAACAATTTAAATTTATCGCTTTTAAATGAAGTTCTTGATGCTAAGGTAATTAATGTTAGTAGAGGTGAGAAAAAAAGATTATTTGATATGGCATATAATAATGCAAAATTATCTTATGAAAAAGAAATAAAATTAATTTATTCAAATGAAGAATTAACTACTATTGCTAATAATGAGTTAAGAGAATTATTAAAGTTAGATAAATTAAATATAATAGAAGCATTTGATAATTCAAATTTATTTGGTACATTTAGTGTATCTGGAATGGTGTGTTTTATTGATGGAGTGCCATCTAAAAAGAACTATCGTAAGTTTAAATTAAGTTTTGATAAAAATGATGATGTTGCCTCTATGAAAGAAGTTATTTATAGGCGATATTTTAGGGTTTTAAAAGATAATTTAGTTAAGCCTGATTTAATAATTGTTGATGGTGGAATTAATCAAATAAATGCTTGTAAAAGTGTTTTAAATGATTTAAATCTAGATATAAAAGTTATTGGTGTTAAAAAAGATAATCATCATAGTCCAGAAGCAATCGTTGATGGAGATACATATATGACAATTGATATTGATAAAAAGTCAAATGTATTTAGATTACTTAGTAGAATTGATGAAGAGGTGCATAGATTTACAATTAATTATCATAAAGAAATAAGAAGTAAAGGTAGTATTAGTAGTGCACTTGATAATATCAGTGGTCTTGGAGATATAAGAAAGAAAAAATTAATAAAAAAGTATGGTTCAATTAATAAAATTAAAACTGCTAGTATAGATGAGTTATCAGAAATTATACCTTATCAAGTTGCAGAAAATATACATTCTTACTTTGAAAACATAGATAAAGCAAACAAATAATTGACTTTTTGGTGAAATTGTGTTATAATCTTGTCATTAATTAAGGGGGGATTTTTATGTCAACAATAATAAATTTTTTAATATTTGGAGGTCCAATTTTATCTGCAGGATTACATCTATTTAAAAACAATATAGCAAAAAACATTATTGAAAGAGATGGTTTTGTAATTACTAAAGATAATAGATCTTTAAGTGAAAAAATAAGTACAATTATTAAAAATTATGCTTATGTTATAGTTCCAGTATATAACTTAATAAAGTCAGTAAAACTATTTATTAAGAATGATAAAGTTTATGCTAGTGAAAGAAAAAGTGATTTAGATAGTTGTGGAAGAATTAAAACAAAAGAAAATACTAATAAAGAAGATAAAAAATCTAATATAGCAAAAATTGAAACTATTGAAGAAAAACCTGTTATAAATAATAATATTGTGCCTGAAAAAATTAATACTATTGATGAGATTAATGAATTAATTAATCAAGTATCTAATAGTGATGATATGTCTTTCTTATGTCAAATAAAATTTACTTATAGATCAAAATCTATGATGTTAAGAGAAGAACATAAAAATAAAAGATTATCAGGTAAAGTAAAAGCATCTGAATTAAATGCATTAGCAGATAGGATAGATATTTATGATAAAGTTTTTATTGCTGCTAGAGATAGGATTAAATATATTAAAAGCCAATCTATGAGTAAAAAATTACAATAATTAGGGGGAAAATAATAATGAATTTTGATAAAAAATATTTAAGTCAATACATGAATTATTTAGTTGAACAATATAAGTCTTCAAGAGGAATAAAAGAAGATATAGATATAAATTCTCAAATGTTCAAATTAGACTTTTCTATTTGGCTTGAAGAGCGTAGTTTACAAACTCTTCAGTATGCTAATTTTATTTGTAATATGGGAGTTACACCTTCTATAGAATCATCTAGTATAGAAATAGGAAAAGGAGCTTTAGATTCAGTCGCATCTGATCTTAATATACCTATGATTACTCCTTATGTAGATAATATTAGTAGATCTGATGTTTTAAATGCTGGCTTTATTGTAAGCAATGCTACTCCAATTGCGGTAACACCTTCTGGAAAAACATATAATTGTGGTGAATTTAGTTTTGTTAATAGGTATATAACTCAAAATCCATATACTCCATATAAAATAAAAAACTTTGATCAACTACATAATAATGGTTTTAATATTACTGTTGGTGTTTATGGTAGTCAATATGATAAAGATATAGAAGACAAAATTAGACAAATTGAAGAACTTAGTAAAAAATTATATGGAAGTGAATGGGAAACAAATTATGATACTTATAAAGATGGATATTTTTATTGTGTATCAAGTAATAGACCTGTTTTAGTTCGCAAAAAGAAATTATATTAAGATAAGATAGGGGGAATATATAATGTTAGATTTAGATAGTATAACATCCGTAATTTTAGAGAGAAATAGTATAGTTTGTTCAAGATTGAAAGATTCTAGTTATGCTGATTTAGAAAATATTTTGAATGAAAAATACTCTTTTATTGATAATGTAATAAATTGGTCGGTATTTAGAGAAATATTTAGAAATTGTGATAAAGATGAAAAAGAAAAATTTATAATTGCATATATGTATTTAATGGAACTTGTTGAATACATAAAGACTATTAAATATAATAAAGTATTGCATGATGAAGAGAATCATCCATCTCAATTCTATTTAAGCATAGATGATTTTTCTTTATCTGGTGTATTTGATGAACATAATTATCCATATATAAGAGATTCATATGACATAATATTATCATGTGATAGTATTAATGCATTAAACTTTATTATTAGTTATTTTTCTAGTACTTTAGATAGATTAAATTCTGATTCAATTAATGGTAAATTAAATGATAATTATTATAGAGAAAGAAAAAAATCATATGAAAAAGTATTATTCGCTTGTGAAGTAAAGTTAGCTACAATAAATAATAAAGGTAATTTATATACTGTAAAATGTGCAAAAGAGTATATTAAAACTAAAGGTTTAATTGATGAAATTAATCAATGTAATGATATAAATAGATTAGATGAGATAATTAATCAATCAAATGAATTAATAAATAATATTGTTACTACTATGCTTAGTAGTGTCAATAAAGAAACTAATACTTATGAATTTATAATATATTTATATAAAGAAGTAATAGGAAAAGCTAATGATAGAAAATGGAAATTAACATCAGAGGATATTAAACTAAGATATAGAAAATAATCTATATCTTTTTTATTGATTTTAATATTTAATTATTATAGAATTAATGTAGAGTAGGTGAAAGTTAATGATAAATTATGAAACTTTTATGACAAGATATTCTTCTTTAATTGTAGGTAAATTAGATCGTAAAAATTTTGATAGTCTAAAACTACATGTAAAAAATAATGTAATTAATGTAATTAGCTTTTATGGATATAATGATATAGATGTTAATAAATGTACTGAAGGAGTAATGCTATATTTATTAAAAAATGTATCATGTGATAAAATATTAGAAGTAGGTTATGAAGAAGCAATTGAAAATGCAGTTATTAGATATTATGATAGGTTTTGTGCTAATAAAGTTAAGAATAATAATAATGACTTAAAACCAATTAATGCCAGAAGAACCATAGATAATAAACAATTTAGTCAAAATGATAAACAAATGATTATTAACTATATTAAAAATTTAATTTCTAATTATATGAGTATATTTAAAAGTGCTACAAATATAAATAGATTATGTGAAGAAGTATACGAGTTATTAGTATTTAATAAATATTCTTTAAGTTCTATTTTAACTTATAAATGTGATAATAAAATAATTGATTTTATTCGTGAAAGAGAAAAGTATGGAACAGTGGAATTTAATGATGATTTTAATGATTTAAGACAAATTGTTTTAAATACTACTCAAAAAATATTTTCATCAAAGCAAAATTTACCATATAGTGATGTAGAGTTTAGAATATTTAGTAATAAGTCTTATATGCATGAACTTGCATTTAGAGTATCGCTCGCTTTATATACTCAAGGTTATAATAAAGATAATGTGGATTATAATAAAATAGACAATTTTATTTTAAAAGATATCGATAGATTAACGATAGAGGCAAGATCTGTAAGAAGACAAGCTGATATAGATAATAGAATTGCAAAAGCAAATTATAAAGCACAATATGAAAGTGAAAATAAAGAAGAAATAGAAAGAAAAAGAAAAAAGAAAAGAATTATAATAGGTATAATCGTAGCTGCTTTTATTCTTGATAATTTGGTATATAAAGCAGTACAATCATTTAAAGATGATGAACCTAAGAAAAACAATAAACATCCGCAAGAATATTCAATTAAACCTGAAAAACAGAATAATATACTATTTTATGATAGTGATAGAAATGAAATGACTATTAGTGATTATTACAATAATTCTAACGAGGAGGCATTAGATGGAATATCAAGGTAAAATAAGTGTACTTGAAGATGGAAAAGAATATGAAATAATTGATACATTAGAATACAATAATCAAAAATATATATTATTTAGTAACATTTTAAACATAGAAAATATATGTGTTAGAAAAGTAGTTAGTATAAATAATGAAGAATTTTTTGATTTTCTTGATGAAATAGAATTTCAAGAAGTTATTGAAAAATTTATTGAAAAAAATAAGAACTTATTTGAATAAGTCCTTTTTTCTTGATAGAATAAAGAGTATAATTAATTTGTGAGGTAGTCTATGAATAAAATAAGTTTATATCCAGCAGATATATATCAAGTAATAGATAAAAGTCTACTATCAGATATGGATAGACTTATTTTAAATATGCTTTATATGCCTATAATTGGAGGCAGTGCTATATCTTTATATTTAAAATTACAAGCAGAAACTAGAAATACATTTATATCTCCTGAATTTACCCATCATCACTTAATGACTAGTATTTCTACTACACTTGATAATTTAAAAGAATCAAGACTACGTTTAGAAGGTATTGGACTTTTAAAAACTTATGTTATGAAGGGAGAGGTAAATTCATATGTATATGAACTTTATAGTCCAGTATCAGCAAATGAATTTTTTGCTCATCCTATATTTAATATTGTACTTTATAATAATGTGGGTAAAGATGAATATAATAGATTACTAAATTATTTTAAATTACCTAATATTCAACTAAAGGACTATGAAGATATAACTATGCCTTTTGATAGCGTATTTAAGATAAGAAACTATACTATGCTTGAAGCAAATAATGAAAATGTTGTTTCTAAGAATAAGTTATTATTAAAGTACGAATTAGATTATGATTATGATTTATTAATTTCTTTATTACCAAAGGGAATGTTTAATGAAAGATGTTTAAATAAATCTATGCGTGAACTTATAACTAATTTATCATTTTTATATGATTTAGATCCAACAACAATGGCTGATTTGATAAAGGCATCTTTAAATGAAAAAGGAAATATAGTAAAAGAGGATTTGCGTAAAAATACTCGTAAATTCTATCAATTTAATAATGATAATAGGCTTCCAAGTCTAATATTTAAAAGTCAGCCTGAATATTTAAAGAGTGCGAGTGGTGATAATACTAAAAGAGGAAGAATTATTCGTGTATTTGAGAATAATTCTCCATATGAATTTTTAAAAGCTAAATATAAAGGCGCTAAGCCAACAGATAGGGATATGCATATATTAGAGGAACTACTTATTGATTTAAAATTAAATCCAGCAGTAGTAAATGTTTTAATTGATTATACATTAAAAACTAATAATAATAAATTAATTAAATCTTATGTAGAAACAATTGCAGGACAATGGAAGAGAAGTGGAGTAGAAACAGCTAGTGAAGCCATGGAACTTGCTGAGAAAGAGCATAAAAAGAAATATAAAAAAGGGCAAATAACAAGTAAAAAAGCATCAGTAATGCCTACTTGGTTTAATGAGTCTATTAAATCAAGTGAAAGTGATAGTGAAGAAGATATTGAGTTTAAAAATTTAATAGAGGAGTTTAGAAAATATGATAAAAAGTAATAGTTTTGTTAAAAAGAGTAAAAAAGCTATAGAGTCAGACTTAAGACGTGAATTTATCTTATCTTCCACTGATGAGGTATTTAAGAAACTTTGTAATCGCTTAAAATGTAGTGATGATATGCTTATGAGATATACTTCTAAACTAGAAACATGTGTTAGTGAACTTAAAAATTGTTCTAAGTGTAAAGGTATTTCATATTGTCAAAATGAAATACAGGGACATATTTATTATCCTAATGTAAGAGGTGAAAATTTAGAGTTTGTATATAAACCATGTAAATATTATAAGGAAAATAAACCTACTAATAAGACTAAGTTTTTTGAAACTCCAAAATCTTTAATGAATGCTAGTTTAAGTGATTTAATAACCGAAAAAGAAAGAAATAGTATATTAAAATATATAAAAGATTTCTTAAAGAAAAAGATGCATAATGAGCCTGTTAAGGGTTTATATTTGAGTGGTTCTTTTGGAAGTGGTAAATCATATTTACTTAGTGCTTTGTTAAATGAACTTTCTAATAAAGGTTTTAAAACAGTTAATGTATATTATCCTTCATTATTAAAAAGATTAAAATTATCTTTTAATGAATATAACTATGATATGGTATTAGATGAAATAATGACTTGTGATATATTATTAATAGATGATATAGGAGCAGAGAATAATACTTCTTGGTCAAGAGATGAAGTATTAGGAACAATCTTACAATATAGAATGGATAATGAACTTACTACATTTTTTACATCTAATTATACAATAGATGAACTAGAAAGATTTTTAAGTGAAACGTCTAAAGGAAATGATGATATAAAAGCTAGAAGAATAATAGAAAGAATTAAATTTTTAACTGTAGAAGATAAATTAATTAGTGAAAATAAAAGAAAAAATAATATATAGATAAGGCTAAAATTGACATTTATATGTTTTTTTGATATAATATATGACAATTAAGAGGGGGAATTAATATGAAAACAATTTTCTTATTATATGTAGTTGCTCAATTAATAACTACGGCTTATGGCATTTGTATAATTGAAGCATTAAATCCTATTATTAAAGCACAATTGCATAGTAAAGGTTATACAGAAAAAAATAAAAATAGTTTATATAAATATAATGAAGGTATTAAAAACTTTTTTAAAGGTTTTATTCCAGGCTATTATTTATTAGTCGCTGTGAATATGATTAAAGGGGATAATCCAATTGAAAGAGAAGTAAATAATAAAATTTCTAGTGGCGAATATATTACTTATGAAGAAAAAAGACTTATGAAGGAAGCTAAATCTAATAATGTAACTAAAGTTACAAGTAATATAGAGCCTAAAATAGAATTTGAAAAGCCTGAAAAATATACTGCTAGAAAAATAGATAATACACTTTATGATACATACATTACACCGGTTGAATATATTGTTAATGAAACAAGCAAAAATGACGATTTATCTTTAACACCGTTTAGTGACCCAGATAGAGTAATAGAACATGTTATGGTTAAAGAAAATGTAACAAATGAAGATATTGTTAAAGCAATAACTGAATTAAGTGAAGAAGAATTAGATGCTTTAAGTACAACAATTATAAATTTAAAGCATATAAAAAGAAAAAATAATTCTACTTTATCTTTAAAAGATTGTGATTTTTAAGGGAAAATTTTACATATTTCCATTTTGAATTATAAGGGAAA
>JBJEED010000050.1:0-2078 GCA_051872765.1 Bacilli bacterium
AAAAATCCGAATTATGCTTTAGGTAAGCCATTTTTCGGATTTTTATTATTTTAAAAATGTAGTATGGAAATTATGCTTTTAAATTTTTTTAACTTTTTTTGTTAATTCGGAGTTTTGATAATACTTTTTATCTAGGCTTAAATTATAAACAGCATTTAGTGCTGTGCATACCTTTGAAGAAGTAAATTCCGCTTCGTAAAAAAGACCATCTCTATTTGATACATTCATATTTTTTAAAGTATTAATGATTTCATTAATTGTATAATGATATTCTTTATCTTTGAGTTGTTTTTCAAGTAATCTGAAAATTAATAATGCGGTATAACAAATTATAAAGTGAGCTGTAATACGATTATCTAATCTATGATATACAGGTCTAGCATCGAAGTTGGTTTTTAATACTCTAAAACAATCTTCAATTTTATATCTTTGAGAGTTTATTTCTATAATGTCTTTAGCCTCGTCTTCAATTAGATTTGTGGCTATTGCATAAAAACCATCAAATTTCTCTTCATTCGCTATTTTTTCTTCATCTAAAACATAATCATCTTTTTTATCATTTTTCTTTTTAATAAATCTAGCTATATCATTAGGTCCTTTTCTAACATCATCTACACCTTTGGCTATTAAAGATTTAGCTCTTTCAATTTGTTTATCTCGAATATTTTTTTGATATTCAGCCATTTTTCTAGAATATGTAACGATAATATTTTGTTTAAGAACAGCTTTAGATTTAATAGTTTTTATTTTACCATTCTTAAGTGTTTTTTCTTCAAATAAACCTAAATCAACATTAGAATCAACAGTAATAATCTTATAAGCCTTATCTTGATAAATATCTAAATTTACTTCATTAAAACGATCAAATGATTTCATATGAGCTAATGTTGTAGATGAATTATTACTTAATAATTTATATCCCTCATCTTTAAAAATTTGATTTTGAAGTTCTTCAGATAGTTTTTTTATTGATTGGGTAACAATAAAAGCTCTACCACCCATGTCATTGAATGCACGAATAGAGGCAGAACCAAGTCCTGCATCACCACAATAAATAAGTTTTTTATTCTTTAATGTCTTAATCATATTAGTTTCTAAAGAATTAACAGTTTTTTGTTCATTCATATTTCCAGGGTATATTCCCATAGTAATAGGAATTCCATCCTTATCCATAAATAATCCCATTTCTACAATTGGATTAGGTCTATGTTCTTTATTAGGACCATATTGTCTTAAACCATATAATTGTTCACCAGTTACATCATCGTAATATACATCATCAGCAGATTCGATTTCAAAGTAATAGTTTGTACAATCATAATAACAAACAGAAGTATCTCTTTTAACAATATTATTACTTTGAGTAAATAAATGTTCTAAATATGAATTATAATTATCTGATAATACATCCATAGCTCTTAAAACATTTTGATGAGAAAATTCAGGCTTTTCATAATACTTATGAAGATTATTAACAGTAGCAAGCTTACTATGAGGGTCTAATATTCTATCGAATATTAAGAATCTGTTAATATCATTTATATTAAAAGTATATTTTCTGTCCTTAGATATATTATCAAGAAAATCCTTAATCTTTAACTTAGAATAAATACTTTGTAAAAAGAAATAGCCGATATTAACAGAAGTTGACCTAGAAGAAACTAAATTTGTTGGGACAAGCTTTTTGTTAAAATCAATTGTAATTTCCAAATCAATTTTTTCGGATTTCATTTTTTCATTATATTCTTTAACAACCTGTTTAGCATAAGCTAATGGATCAGCATGACCTTGAGCAAGAAGATCAGAATGTTTTCCGATTTTAAAAATATTTTTAGTAGTAACCTTTTTACCATTACGAATACCTTGTTGAACAAAGTAAGAAGGATCTTTAGATTTTCTGTCATAATTAAGTTTCACAAAACATCACCCATACATATTATACCATATTGTACAACATCGTACAACACATACAACAAATTTTTTTAAAAATTTGACAAAAAAATAAAGGAAATTATATACATAGTATATAAAATCCTCTAATTAATGGAAAAAGTATCTATCCAACTGTCGAAAACCCG
>JBJEED010000051.1:0-10434 GCA_051872765.1 Bacilli bacterium
GCCTTATAGGCTTTAGAGAAAAACCACGCCTTT
Organism: Bacilli bacterium; assembly: GCA_051872765.1. Classification (GTDB taxonomy): domain Bacteria; phylum Bacillota_I; class Bacilli_A; order RF39; family UBA660; genus CAG-1000. The sequence continues at coordinate 34 of JBJEED010000051.1, forward strand.
AGACGTGGATTTTTATTTAATTGATTCATAAAATAAATAATAAATAAATTGACATTTTATTTAATTTAGATTATCATATCTTACTAGCAGAGGATTATTTATGAAAAAAGATAAAAAGTTTTTATCACAATTGGAAGAAGAACTTAGTGGTATTAGCAAGAAAGAAAAAAATATCATTCTTTTAAAGTACGAGAATTTAATTAAAAGTGAATTAAAAAATAAAAAAACGATTACTAAAATAATAAATGAACTAGGGAATGTTCATGATTTAGCACAAAAAGAAAAGAATATTTTAAAAGAAAATAGATTTTATAATAAATTTTGGAGATTTATAACTAAAGAAAGACAATTAGCTAAAAAAGAACAAAAATCAAAAAAAATTAAAATAGAAGTAATTAGAGAATATGATATTGCTGACCCACCTAAAGTTAAGAATCAAATAATTGGTTCAAAAGAAGTAATTGAAATTGAAAAGCCAGTCGTGAAAGAAAAGAAAAATAAAATTAAGAAAAAATCTAAAGAAAAAGTAAGATTTAATATTAAATTAAAAGAATTGTTTTCAAATATTAATATATTTAAGAAAATTAAGGATAAAAATAAGTTAAAAAAGAAATCAAATGATAAAAAAGAATCCATTATTAAAGTTAATAATATTGATTCTAGATTAGAAATAGAAGATGATGAAACAATTTATCCACTAACTAAAAACCAATTTATATTAAGATTATTGGGAATAATATTGCTAGTTATTTTATTTGTAATTTGGTGTTTTATTTGTACATTATTTATATCTAGTATATTTGCATATTTAGATGGTGTTAGAATAATTGGAATAAATATTACATTAATAGGATTAGTTACATTGCTATTAATTATAATATTAGTAACAAGTAAGGCGATATTTAGAAAGAAAAATAATTATAAAATAAACTTAATAGTAATTATTTTATCTGTAGTATTAATTTCAATTGGAATTGCATTAACTATAAATGGTATATATAGATTAGAAAGAGTAAATGACGTTAGTGAAAAATATAGTATGACATCTAAAATAGAAACATTTAATTTACCTAGTAATAGTTCTTCAATGAATATATTATTTAATAGTGAGTATAATATACAATATATTATAAAATATGATGATAATTTAGATAATAAATTTAAAATAGAAACTAAGTATTATGAAGAGTATTATGATTATTATATAAAAAAATCAACTAATGATATTTATATATCATTAAGTCCAGATTTTAGAGATAGATTGAGTGTATATATAAATGATATTAAAGATAATAAAATATTTGATAATAATGAACTAAAAAGATATGTAGTTAAAATTACTATAAATAAAAAAGATTATTCAAGATTGATAATTCAAGATTAATCTTTTTTTATTTGTTCTATTTTATCTTTTAATTCATTTATAATTTTATATAGAGTATCTATTTCAGCATTGTTTTTTGGATAAAATTCATTAATTATTTTTTTTATTTTATTTATATCATACATAACAGGATTATATGCACATTTTATTTCTTTTGAATTTATATTAACTTTAGTTCCTTGTACTCTAGATTCAATTAGATTTTGACAAGTAGCATTAGTAAGAATCGTTTGACCTACTGAAATAATCCAGTTACCAACTAAATTTTGTTCAGATGTATTTAAATTATCAACTAATATTAATCCTAATATAAATGCAACAGATGTAGATAATCGAGGATTAAGATTAAATAGGTCATTAAAACTATTATTCATATTTAAATATATGTTTAATATAATAAAAAAACTCAAGTTATCTTGAGTTAATTTCAACATGGCGCCCGATGCAGGACTCGAACCTGCGACCTAACGGTTAACAGCCGTGCGCTCTACCGACTGAGCTAATCGGGCACTACATGAAATATTATATGCTAAGTATTTGTTTTTGTCAATAAAAAATGTAGACATTTTTATTTTAAATTGCTAAAATTGATACATAAGAGGGAAAAATATGAAAGATGATTTAGAAATTGTTGAATTTGATAATAAAATTAATACTAATAAATTAGATGATTTATCTAATCAAAATGAGTACTCTGATAATAATTCTACTAATGTAGTAGATAAAAGAATGCAAAAAGTAAGTATTTTAGAAACTTATGGTGAAAACTTAAGTAAGAAAGAATATGTTACTAATCCTGCGATTGGAAGAGAACATGAGATAGAGCAAGCTATAGAGATACTTTTGACACCTGAAAAAAGTGCGCTACTTGTAGGTAAAGCTGGTGTAGGTAAAACTGCTATTGTAGAAGGTATTGGATATAGAATGGTTACTGGTAATATACCAAATGCTCTTAAGCCTTATGAATTAATTAAAGTAAATATTTCAAGTTTACTTGGTGAAACAATAAGCGAAGGGCATAGTGAAAATAGACTTCAATTATTAGTAGATGAGCTAAAGACAAAAAAGAATATACTATTGTTTATAGACGAAGTTCATTTGCTTGTTAATAGAAATACAAGCAACATGAGTATAGATTTTGCTAATATGTTAAAACCAGGATTAGATCGTGGTGATATAAAAATGATTGGTGCAACAACATATGAAGAATACGAAGCATATATTTTAAGAGATAGAGCCTTTCTTAGAAGATTTTTAAAAGTTGATGTAGCAGAACCTACTCAAGATCAATGTACTCAAATACTAATGGGAACATATCCTAAATATGAAAAAAGAACTGGTATTAAAATGGGATATACTGACTTTATTCGTGAAAAGATTTTTAGATTTATTGTTGAAATGACAGATGAGTATAAAAGAATATATGAAATAGGTAATAGATATCCAGATATTGCGTTGACAATTGTTATGAGTGCATTTTCTATGGCTTTATATGAAAATGAGCAAGAGGTTAAAATTAAACATTTTTATAAAGCTATAAAAAGAACTAAAGTAATATATGAGGATTCTAAAGTAAAGGAGATTGCAAAATTTAAAGAATTATTTAAGGATATAATAAGCGAGGAGAATTTGGATTTAGATTCATTAAACTAATTAAGTGTAAATAATTACACTTTTTTTTATTTTGTATATAATTTTATAATTATCTTTTTAAACTATATAATATTAAATTTTTATTTAGTAAAAAATATTATTATCATTATACTTCAAATACTTAAAATTAAATTATAGTCATTTGATTACTTTTTATATATTATTTATACTTCTTTTATAGAAAGGAAAAATATATGAAAAAAGCAATAAAAGTAAGAAATTTGAATAAAAACATAAATGGTAGAGAAATACTTAAAGATATTAATTTTGATATTTATGAAGGAGAAATAGTTGGTTTAATAGGGCCTAATGGAGCAGGAAAAAGTACACTATTAAAAATAATGAGTGGGCTTTATTCTATTGATTCTGGTGATATATATTACTATGATATTGATTTAAAAAAAGATTTTGAAAAAGCCATGTCAATGATAGGTACTATTATTGAGTCCCCTGATTTATATAAGAATTTAAGTGGTGAAAAAAATTTAGAAGTATTTAAAAACATGTTTAAAGGTGTAAATGAAGATACTATTAAAGAAATAGTTTGTATTTTAGAAATGGAAAAGTTTTTGGGTAAGAAATTTAAGACTTATTCTCTTGGTATGAAAGAGAGATTAGCTATAGCTAATACATTAATAAATAAACCTAAAATATTGATTTTAGATGAACCTACTAATGGATTAGATCCAATAGGTATTAAAAGAATATTTAGTTTATTAAAGAGTATGAAAGATACTACTATTATAATATCATCACATATGTTGTCTGAAATACAAAGTTTATGTAATAAAATTATATTTATAAATGATGGCAAAATAGTTAGTATAAAACATGATGATAAAAGTGAAAAAAAGAAAAATATTATCTTTGAGGTAGATGATTTTTCTAAAGCAAGGTTACTTATGAATAAATATTGTATCAATGAAGAATTAGAAATATATGAAACTGATGAAACTATAAGTATGATCAATAAAGAATTAATTAATAACAATATAAAAGTATATAGAATACATGAAAATAATAAAACATTAGAAGAACAATTCTTTGATATGGTGAGCAATGATAAAGTTAATTAATAATGAATTTATTAAGTTAGGAAAAAACAAGCTAATATTTATTCAAATAATATTTATTTTAATTATTTTATTGCTTTATAAATTGGATTATTCAAAAGAAATAATTTATAATTATATTCCTTTTGTTGAAATTGCAATTAGTATATTGTATTCTGGTATAATTAGTAAAGAAATAGATGATGGCACGATTAGATATTACTTAACAAAACCTTTTAAAAGATGGAAAATATATTTATCAAAATATATTACAATGATAATTTCGGCTATTATAATTTTAGTTACAATATTAATAATGTTTATAGTTTTGTATAAAAATATTGATTTTGAATTTATTATAAAATATCTAAAACATTCGATTCCTTTATTATTATGTTGCTCAATTATATTATTTACTTCTGTAATAATAAAGAATACTTCTGTTTGTGCAAGTATTAATATATTTCTTATAATATTTGGTATAGTAATTTCTCAAATATTATTTGGATTAAATATATTAATTGTAGAATATACTTTTTTACCATATTTAGATTTTTCTATTTTTAACGATTTATTAACAATTGAAAATATCAATTTAGAATTTAATACCGGTTTATCTTTATACAAAGCTATAATTATTGACATATTTTACACAATTTTATTTTATATTTTAGGAAATATTTTATTCATAAAAAAAGATATTAAAAATTAATATCCCTTTGATTTATAATATTCTAATAGTTCTTTAAATCTAGCATAGTGAACAACTTCTCTTTGCCTTAAAAAACTAAGTGGCGCTAGAATACTTTCATCACTTGTTAAATCCATTAAGTTTTCATAAGTAGCTCTCGCTTTTTCTTCTGCTGCTAAATCTTCCTGTAAATCCACGATTGGATTTCCTGTTGTTGCTATATAAGCAGATGTAAATGGGATACCATTAGCATCCATTGGATAAACGCCTTTTTTGTGTTGAACATACCAAGGTTCTAATCCATATTTCTTAACCTCATCTATTGTTGCATCTTTAATTAATTGATGTATCATAGTACAAATCATCTCAACATGCCCAAGTTCTTCGCAACCAATATCGTTAAGTAGGGCTTTTCCTTTGTCATCTGGCATTGTAAATCTTTGAGTCAAATATCTTAAAGCGGCTCCGAGTTCTCCTGATGGTCCACCAAATTGGTCTACTAATAATTTTGCCATTTTTAAATCTTTAGATTTGATATTAATTGGATATTCTAATATTTTTTCATATTTAAACATATTAATTACCTCCTTTATCCCAAGGCCAAGGATTATTTATCCAAGTCCATTTTTCAGTACTATTAACATTACTTGTACATAAAGGACCATATGTATTAATATATTTATCTTTTAGATTATCTAATGTTTTAGAATATTCATTATATTTTTTTAATATTTCTTTATCATTAGGATGAGTATCTAAATATAAATTTAAATCTTTTAGTGCGAATATATAAGATTGTACATTATAGAGTAATTTATCTTTTTCAGTAGAAACCTTTAATTTGTAAATATGGTTTTTATATTTAGAGTACAAATCTCTAAACATATTTCCTTTATTAAAGCCTTCATCAACACTATAGAGTTTAGAATCTCTATTGTAATTAAAATCATTCATTTTAAAATCAATGTCTGTATAATCATTAAATTCAAAATAATTATTCTCTTCTGTAAAATACACTTTTTTCACCTTCCTAGACTATTTTATGAAGACATTTATATGTTTGTATGGACATATGACTATAAAAAAATGTAAATTATACAAAAAAACTTGTATATGATTTTATATTAATGATACAATAATTATGTTAATAAAAATATTTCTATATTGAAATAAGTAAGATAAATAAATAATAGACAGTTTTCATAATGATAGAAAAGTGAGGTGAGAGTCGAGATTTGTCTACTCGACAATATATGCAGTATAAAATAACAGCTTATGATGAAGATGAAACTATTGAGTTAGCTCAAAATATTGAATCTGAGAAATTTGCTAATATGGTAATTTGCTTAGAAGGAGACTTAGGTAGCGGAAAGACTGTTTTTGCTAAGGCTTTTGCATTAGCAATGGGTATAACTGAAAATATTACTTCTCCAACATTCAATATAATTAAAGAATATGAAGGGGAGATGAAACTTTTTCATATGGATGTTTATCGTTTAAGTGATGTTAAGCAAGATATTGGAATAGAGGAATATTTTATTAAAAAGGGTGTTTGTATTATTGAATGGTCTGATTTAATTGAAGATATTTTACCAAAAAATAGATTAGATATTAAAATTAGAATTATTGATGAAAATACAAGACAATTTATAATAACACCGCATGGTAGTAAATATGAAGATTTGTGTGAAAGAGTTTTATAAACTCTTTTTTAAATATATTTTTTATGATAAAATATTATAAGAATAAGGAGGATTTTATGAAAAAAATATCAACAGATGAATTAAATAAAATAGATGCTTATTTTAGAGCAGCAAATTATCTATCATTAGGACAATTATATTTGAAAGATAATCCATTACTAAGAGATGATTTAAAGATTGAGCATGTTAAGCCTAATGTGGTTGGACATTGGGGAACTGCACCTGGACAAAACTTTGTATATGTACATCTAAATAGAATAATTAAAAAGAATAATTTAAATATGATATATGTATCAGGTCCAGGACATGGTGGTCAAGCAATGGTTGCTAATACTTATCTTGAAGGTAGTTATAGTGAAGTTTATCCTAATATTACTGAAGATGAAGCAGGGTTAAAAAAGTTATTTAAACAATTTAGTTTTCCAGGAGGAGTTAGTTCACATGTAGCACCAGAGACTCCAGGAAGTATTAACGAAGGAGGAGAACTTGGATACTCACTTGCTCATGCTTATGGAGCTGTACTTGATAACCCTACATTAATAGCAGCTTGTGTAATAGGCGATGGTGAAGCAGAAACAGGTCCTCTTGCAGCTTCTTGGCATTTAAATAAAATTATAAATCCATTAACAGATGGTATTGTATTACCTATTTTACACTTAAATGGATATAAGATTGCTAATCCAACAATATTAGCTAGAATTCCTGAAGATGAGCTAATTAAATATTTTGAAGGATGTGGATATCATCCATATATAGTTGAGGCTGATACAACAATGAAAATGCATGAATTAATGGCTGAAACATTAGATAAATGTATAGATGATATAAATGAAATTAAATCTAAAGAGAGAATTATTAAAAGACCAATGTTTCCAATGATAATTTTAAAAACACCAAAGGGATGGACCGGGCCTAAGAAAATAGATAATAAAATGGTAGAAGGAAGTTTTAGAGCACATCAAGTTCCTGTTATTGTTAATAAAGAACATATGGAAAATTTAAAAATATTAGAAGCATGGCTTAGAAGTTATAAACCAGAAGAACTATTTGATGATGAAGGGAAATTGATACCTGAATTAAAAGAATTAGCTCCAACGGGTGACTTTAGAATGGGAATGAATCCTAATACTAATGGTGGCAAGTTGTTAGAAGAATTAATAATGCCTAATTTTAGAGAATATGGCTTAGATATCAAAAAACCAGGTGAAGTAATAGCACAAGATATGATGGAACTTGGAAAATTTATAAGAGATATTATTAGACTAAATGAACATAAAAAGAATTTTAGAATATTTGGTCCAGATGAAGCATTATCAAATAGATTAAATCATGTATTTGAAGCAACATATAGACAATGGAACGGAATTACTTATGAAACTGATGAATATTTGAATAAGTATGGCAGGGTAATAGATTCAGTATTATCTGAACATATATGTGAAGGTTTGTTAGAAGGTTATTTATTAACAGGTAGACATGGATTCTTTCATAGTTATGAAGCATTTATAAGAGTGGTTGATTCTATGGCATCACAACATGCTAAATGGCTAAAAGTTACAAAAGAATTACCATGGAGAAGAGATATTGCATCATTAAATTATGTTTTAGCATCATATGTTTGGCAACAAGATCATAATGGATTTACCCATCAAGATCCAGGATTTTTAAATCATATGGTTACTAAAAAAGCAGATACAACTCGTATATATTTGCCACCAGATACTAATACACTAATTTCATGTTTTGATCATTGTATTAGAAGTAAAGGATACATAAATGTGATTGTTGCATCAAAACATCCAAGACCACAATGGTTAACAATGGAACAAGCTATTAAACATTGTACTAAAGGTCTTGGAATTTGGGAATTTGCTAGTAATGATAATGGTAGCGAGCCAGATGTAGTTATGGCTTGTGCTGGAGAAACTCCTACTGTTGAAACATTAGCGGCAACTAAAATATTAAGAGAGCATTTTCCTAAATTAAAAATTAGAGTTGTTAATGTTGTTGATTTAATGAAATTACAAAGTCCTGATAATCATCCACATGGTCTTGAAACAGAAGAATTTGATAGTTTATTTACAAAGAAAAAGCCTGTTATATTTGCATTTCATGGTTATCCACATTTAATACATCAACTTGCTTATAAAAGAACAAATAAAAATATACATGTACATGGATATATTGAAGAAGGCACAATTACAACTACTTTTGATATGAAAGTACAAAATAAGTTAGATAGATTTCATTTAGTAATGGATGCATTGAAATACTTACCACAACTAGGTGATAAAAGAACTGCTTTAATGGAATGGTGTAAAGATAAATTGATTGAACATAAAGAATATATTCATGAGTATGGTGAGGACATGCCAGAAATTAAAAACTGGAAATGGGAAGATTAAAAAATATAAGAATATAATAAAAAATCAGAAATTTCATAAAATGAAAAATCTGATTTTTAATTTTAGAAAAAAGTATAAAACTACTCTTCATAATTTAATATTTCTTCAGAATCATCTAAATGTATTTTTTCTCTTCCAATAATTTGATAATTTTCATGACCTTTACCTAATAGTAAAATAATATCATCTTTTTCTAACATATCAAGTCCATACTTAATAGCTTCTTTTCGATCATAGACAACTTTATAATTTTCTTTTTTAACGCCTGATAAAATATCAGTCATTATTTTAGTAGGATCCTCTGTCCTAGGATTATCATTAGTAAATATAACAAAGTCACTTAAATCTGTTGCAATTTGTCCCATAATAGGCCTTTTTTTAGGATCTCTATCACCACCACAACCAATAATTGTTATAATTCTATTTTTTTTAAGTTCATTATATGCAGTTATTACTTTTAATACAGCATCTGGGGAATGAGCATAATCTATAACAGCATATCCATTTTTTACTTTATAAGTTTCACATCTACCCTTGGGTGCTTTTAATATATTAGTATTTTTAATTATATTTTCAATAGAAACCCCATATTGATTAACGACACATAGCATAGTTAAATAATTATATATATTAAACTTACTATTTAGTGGAATGCTCACATTATAGTCTTTATTATTGTATTCAAATGTTAAGTCTGTGCTAGATGGATTAGTTATATAATTTATTATTTTGTAGTCACCATTATTTCCAAATGTTATAAATTTGTGTCCATCTTTTTTAAATGAAGTGTATTTCTCATCATCACAATTAGCTATTATTTTAGCATCATCTGTTAAATGGTCTAATATAAGTAATTTAGCATTTAAATAGTTATCCATAGTTTTATGATAATCAAGATGATCTTCAGTTAAGTTAGTAAATCCAATTAAAGAAAATTTAATACCATATAATCTATCGTAAGATAATGCTTGTGAACTTACTTCCATTATAACAACTTTACAGCCTTGTTCTTGTGCTTTTACAAGTAATTGGTATAAAACTAAAATATCAGGCGTAGTATTAGTTAATTCAATATGTTCATCTTTATAATAAAAGCCTAAAGTTCCAATATAGGCAACATCTATGCCAAGCTGTTCTAACATTTGATATATTAAATAGCAACTAGTAGTTTTTCCGTTTGTACCAGTAATTCCAATTATATTTAATTTGTTAATAATACATCCATATTCTTTAGATAATATTTCTTTCTGGTATTGAGTAGTATTTTCTACTTTTTCATATGGTATATCTATATCTAAATCTTTCTCACATATTATTTTTTCTGCACCTTTTTCAATTGCTTTTTCAATATAATTATGTCCATCAACAGTTAAGCCTTTAATTGCAATAAATGTTTGTCCTTTTGTCACTTTCCTTGAGTCATTTTCATATTTAAACACTTTAATCACATCCATTTATATTATAGCATAATAAAAATAATTGTTGAAATAAAATAATCCACATTATTTTGTTG
>JBJEED010000052.1:0-2074 GCA_051872765.1 Bacilli bacterium
TGATAGACAAGATGTAATATATGCAAGAGTATCATCTTCTAATCAAAAGAAAGATCTAGAAAATCAATTAGATACATTAAGGCAATTTTGCTCGCATAATGGAATAATAATATCAAATGAATATAGTGATATATGTTCTGGTTTAAATTTAGATAGAAAAAACTTTCAATTATTATTAGATGATATAATTGAATACAAAATAAGACGCGTATTTATAACATACAAAGATAGGCTAACTCGTTTATCTTATAATATGATAGAAAATTTATTTAATAAATATGGGTGTGAAATAATAGTATTAAACGAAATAGATGATAATAAACAAATAGAAAAAGAATTATTTGAAGAAATAATAACACTATTACATTGTTTTTCTATGAAAATGTATAGTAATAGACGTAAAGAAAAATTAAATTTAATAAAAAAGGAATTAGAATTAGAATCAAACTTAGAAAACGTTGAATGAAATTAGTAGAACAACATATAATCAGAAAAAAATAATATAAATTATAAGACAATAGAAGATCTTTCTATTAAGTCAAATAATTTATACAATACTGCATTATTCATTATCAGACAACATTATTTTAATCGTAAAGGGAAGCAATTTATATCTGATATATGCAATAATGTGGATTATGATTATGTCAACTACTATGATCTAAATAGAATACTAAAACAAACAGATAATAATGACTATAAAGCATTACCAGCTAATGTAAGTCAAGAAACATTAAAGTTAGTAGACAAAAACTTTAAGTCATTTTTTAAGTTATTGAACAAAAAGAAAAATAAAGAATATGAAAGCAAAATAAATATTCCGAAATATAGAAAACATACAAATAAGTTTGTTTTAGTATTCAACGCATCTACTTTATCTAAAACAGACAATTCATTCAAAATACCTAAGACAAAAACAGAAATAACAGGATTGCAACATATAAAGCAGTCAACTCAAATACGTATTATACCTAAATTAGATTATTTTATACTTGAAGTAATATACGAAGCAAAAGAAAAAAAATTGAAGCAAGACAATCATAGATATCTTTCTATTGATCTTGGAGTTAACAATTTAGCCGCATGTACTTCTAATGTAATAAACTCATTTATTATAAATGGTAAACCAATAAAGTCAGTAAACCAATATTACAATAAAATGATATCTAAACATAAAAGTATAATTAAGACAACAAATAATGTAAATACATCATCTAAAGCAAGAAATTTGACATTAAAGCGTAACAATAAAATAAAATGGTATATGCATAATGCAAGCAAATATATCATTGAAACATTGTTAGACAATGAAATCAATACTCTTATAATAGGTAAAAACAAAGAATGGAAATCAAATACAAATATAGGAAAGAAAAACAATCAAACATTTGTATCTATTCCATTTGACATGTTCGTATCACAGTTAAAATACAAATGCAAGATAAATGGCATAAATATGATAGAGCAGGAAGAATCATATACAAGTAAAGTTAGCTTTATTGATAATGATTACATCCCTACCTACAATAAAGATGATGATAAATTAAATGCATCAGGTAAACGTATAAAACGAGGATTGTATCAAACAAAAAATTCGCACTATATTAATGCTGACATAAATGGTAGCTTTAACATAATGCGAAAATATTTAAACGTAGCATCTGACCATATACTAAATGGAAGATGTAGAGGGTTTGTAGTTAACCCATATCTTGTTACTTTTAAGTAACAATATTAAAAGATTATAATAAATGTTAATACTTTTATTAAAAATCTATACTATATATACAATTTAAAAAATATGCAATCTATTATAAATTTTTCAGAGAATATTGGAAAGCAATTTGACATTAAAGACAAATTTGACATATCTAATACAATAGTTCTTGGAGAATTCAATTGTTACAATAATATATTGGGAGACTATCATTTATTTAAAGTATTTTATATTCAAAAAAGTAATGCAAAAATCTATGTAATAATAGATGAATACGATCACTTTGCAAATGAACTATTAGGATTTAAAACAGAAGAATTCAAAAACTTAGTATCAAAAAATGGAAAAATACGAAAA
>JBJEED010000053.1:0-2070 GCA_051872765.1 Bacilli bacterium
TTTATATTGAATTATTATTTTATTTACTAAATTTTTGAGGTATGGAATATTAAATATTCTGTACCTCTATTTTTTTTGCCTGAAATATGATAATATGTAGTGGGAGTGAGAAAAATGGAAAGTATTTATGAATATATTAATAAAAGTATAAAAGCAAATGGAATGTTAAAAGATGATTTTAATTTGGATAAATATACTGATTGCCAACCTAATAAAATGAAATTTGCATTAGGAGCATTAGATGGAATATCATATTTTCACTCAAAAAATGAAGTTGATGAAGAACAGTTAGAATTTTTGAAAAAAATATTAAAATTATTACAAGAAGATTCAACAGCATTAAATGGAAATCTTATAAATGAATATTATAAAAATAATGATAAGAGGGTTTTATCAACTATAGATAGTTTACTAAGTTGGATAATAGAAAATGCCAAAGAAATAGATAATAAGCTATTATTTGAACTTGCAATATATTTAATGATGTGTTCAATAAATCCTGAAGCAGTAAAGATAGGTATTGCTATAATAGGATTAATAGATCTTTCAGATAAAGATGAGTTAGTTAAAGTTATAGAAAAACTTGCACTATGCGATGAATTTACATTATATGCAAATATTGCTTTAAGTAATTTGCCAAATATTAATGATATTAGATTTATGCTAGTGAAGAAAGTTAATGGATGGGGAAAAATCTATCTAGTTAATTCATTAAAAAACGAAAATGAAAGTATAAATGAATGGCTAATAACAAATGGATGTGATAATGAAATAGCATTAGGGTATCTAGCTTATGAAGTAGCTGAAAAAATTGATTTATTAAAAGTATTAAAAAGAGCAGATTTATCTGATGAAGAATTTAAAGGTGTATGTAGTATAATGGAAGGACTAATTGCAGAAGAGCCTTTTAAAGGAATTTCATGTTATGAAAATTACATTGAAATATATGAAGGTTTCTTAGAACAATTTGAGAAACACATTGATAATATTGATTATTATAATATACCAATAATGATTTCCATGTATTTGTTTAATAAAGAAGAAAAAAGCAAAGAAGATATAGAAGTAGCAGAAAAAATAGTAGATATTTTAGATGGAGATAAAGTATATAATACATTAAAAAAAGAAATAGTAGAGGGAAATAGACTAAAACAAGTAATTGATATATTAAAATATAATTCAAAAATTGAATTAATTGATGAAATATTTAAGAAATTTAAAGAAAATCCATTTGAGAGATATTACTGTTTAGAATATTTATTACAAAAAGAGGAGTACTTAGATAAAAGCATAGATATATTACAAAGTTCAATAAATTTACAAGAACATTATTCAGATCCTGAGACTATAATGGGGTTATCTGATGAGTATAGTAATAATTTAGTTTTTATTATACAGATATTAAGAGACTATCCATTTAAAGGAACTGAATTTATAGTAGCAGGGTTAAAGTCAAAAACGATGCAACCTAGAAATGCTTCATTAAATACAATAAAAGAATGGAAAAATAGAACTAATATAGATATAACGGAATTTCCAAATGAAATTTATAAATCATTAATAGAGTCAAAAGAAAAAGAAATAATAAGAAGTTATAAAATAGCAATTAACGATTTATTAGGTATAAATGAAGATTTATCAAATTATGAAGAGCCTGAAATATATTGGAATGATATTGACGAAGGAATTAATATAGATATATATAGTGATGAAATAGAGGATTTATTTGAAACACAGATAAAAATCAGAGGAAAAGATTATTATTCAAACAATATGGTGTACTCTTGTAATAAAAGTTTAAATAAATATACAGCATTTGTTCAAGGAACAGAATTTGGAAAAGAATACGAAGTAAATATAATAATGAATAAGAATAATAAAATACAAAAAATAGAGTGTAATTGCCCATATCCAAACAACTGTAAGCACGAATATGCTACAATCTTATACATAAGAGATAAATACAAAAATAATTAAATTATAATTCAATAAAAGATGTATATTAATTAAGCTAGTAATATACATCTTTTATAGTTCAGGCTTTTTTCTCCATTCATTTGCTTCAGCTTC
>JBJEED010000054.1:0-10318 GCA_051872765.1 Bacilli bacterium
CTTAGGATCTAGCGGAGCAATCCATGGGGGTTCAAGTCCCTTCACCTGCACCATATTGATAGGAAACTTGAACTTTCGAGTTTAAGTAATAATGGCTAACTAGAAATAGTTAGTTTTTTTGTTATTTAAGGAAGGAAAATGAAGAGTATGACAATAGAAACTAAAAAATTTTTAATAAGTAAAGAATTAAAAAGAAAGGTAAAAATGATTTGTAGATTTGCTTATGTAGAATATAAATTTATTAATGATAATATTAAATCTATTAAAAATACAAATATTGCTTATGTTAAACCACATATATTAAAAGTTAAAATTAATGATTATTTAATTTTTGGAGAATATGATGAAGTTTGTTAATTATTATGAGTGTGATATTGATTGTATGGCTGATGAATTTAATACCATTACTTCAAATGGTAGAATGGTTATTAGAACAATGACTAGTGTATCTCAAAATGAAATTGAAAAATGTTCTGAAGGGACAAAGTTTGGTATGATTGGAGCAATTAAGTCAGGACATATTACAAATCGTTCTCCACTTGGTTTTAAAAGAGAAAATACAGACCCATTAATAAAAGATATAATTGTAAGAGTGTTTGATTTATATTTAGAGGGTAAATCTCATCAAACTATTGCTAATATATTTAATAAAGAACAAGTATTAGGTAAAACAAATTGGTAAATCTAATGTATTTACAAAAGAATTACTTCGTAAATTACAAGATAAAATGAGAATTTTGTGTATTGAATCATTCAATAAAGAATATAATCATACGAACTCTTTAAAGAAAAACAAAAAGGTAGAAATAGAGATTATAATATAACTGAAATGGATAATTATATGAAAATGAAAGAACAACTAGAAAATAATCAAGAAAATTTAGATAAAGCAAATAAAAAATCTCTTGAACTAAATAATAAGTCAAAAGAAGTTAAAGAAATAATAAGTGATTTAAAACCCACACTAATTAAGAAAGACAACTATATTTTGAAACAAGAAGATAAAGATAAAATTGAAAAGTATATTAATTAGGTCGATAAAACAAATGATGAATATAAAAATATTCAAACACTATCTATTACTCTTAATAATGTAGAAACGTAAATACAAGCAATAAAAAAAGAAATACAAACTCTTACTGAAAATAATGAAGCACTACAATTAAGAGTAGATACACTAACTAGAAACAATAAGGTTAAAGATAAACAAATTAGGGATTTAAAAAAAGAAAATCTTTTTTAAGATAATCACTATCATTTTGGAAAGATAAATTATTTGGAATAAAAAAGAAAGAGAAAAATATATGGACATTACAGAAGACTTATATTTAAAGAAAATTATTGAAGAAGATACTTTTGAAGATTTACAAGACACTTATGAATTTAGTAAAAATGATGACTATGAACAAGATAAATATGATTTTGAAATGGGAACTTTACAAATGTATGTAAATGTGTTATTATACGATTTAATTCAAAGGAGGAATTTATTATGGAACTTTTAGTTTTATGGTTAGGTACAAGTATTACAAGTTTTTGTATGGAAATGGCAAATGAATTAAGAATGTTTAAGGATGTTGCTGATGCTGGATATAAAATTGATATAAGAAGATTATCAGATTTAAGTAAACAATTAAATCCAAATGCATCAAAAGCTACACTTTTATCAATATTAATACCAATATTTAACATTATGCAAGTTTTTCAAAGAACAGTTCAATATAATAATGTTAGACCTATGATATTGGATCAATTAAATGTGATGGATGCATTAGAAGAAATGTCAGAAATAGAAAAACAAGAATATCAAAAAAAACCAACAGGATTAAATGCTCTTCTTATTCCACTAAAGGCTGAAATAAGAATATCAAAAGCTGCTTCAATTAAAATTGATACTAACATAGAAAAAAGTGAAATATTCTACGAAATGGATGATTCATTAGAAAATATCACAATTTTAAAAGTTAATGGTGATGCTTCTAGATTAACAGTAGATGAACAAAAGAAAAAAGTTATTGAAGCTTGGAAAAATATCGTTTCAGCAGGACTGGAAAAATATGGTGACAAAGAAAGTTTTGCAAATGCACTACGAAATAACACTAATTTAGATTTAAGCCATAGTTCAGTTGATAAAAATGATGAAGTTTCTAAACCTGTACAAGAATTAAGTATTAGCGATCAAAAACAAGCATTAGAAAATTTAAAAAATGAATTACTAGAAGAACAACTAACAACACAAAAATCACATACTGAAAACGGACCAACTTTAACAAAGAGAAGAAAATAGTGGCAATTTATTTTTTATGTTAGAATGAATTTAGAGATTGATTCTTATATCAATCGTCTTTGAGAAAAAGTTGTAGACGTCTACGACACTCGCACCATTAAAGAATCTGATTGAACTTTGGTTCAATTAACTAATAAATATCAATTCTAGAAATGGAATTGATTTTTTTGTCTGAAAATAAAGGATGATTTAATGGTAAAGATAATTAAAGAAGATTTATATACCTAAGAAACACTTAAAAATTTATCTATTCCATTTTAAATAATAGTTTTAAACCAAATGACATTTTATTAAATAGCGATAAATAAAGTTAATGATGTTATTAATGAAATGTATGAAGATAATATTTTAGATGACAATAGCATTAAAAATTTAAGTTTTAGCAAATAAAAAGATGATTTTGATATTAGTTAATATCTAATCATCAATATATGATTAAAATAATTAAATTTTAGAAATTAATTTTCTATTTCTTTTTTCTTAAAATACAAATAATATAAAACTATATACAAAATAATTCCTAAAATAAATCCAACATTATGTGCAAATAAAGTCCAATAATCTTCACTATTCATAAAATAAGTAAAAAACACTCCATAAATGGCTAAAATTATTTTATAACTTTTTTTAATACCTTTCATACTTCCTTTGTGTAACAATACATATCCCAAACACATTCCTATGATTCCAAAAACACCAATTGAAGCTCCTATTTGTGCAACTGTATCAATATTATATGATGCATCAACTAATGGATAAATATAATTTGTAATAATTCCACCAAATACTGCAATTAATATGAATGAGATAATTAGTGTAATTTTATTTGTTTTTGTTTCAAGTAAATTTCCTGAAAAATATAAACCTACCATGTTTGCCACAAGGTGAAGTATAAACCAATGCATAAATATACTTGTAATATTGCGATAAAAGGCAAAACCATTATCACATATTTCTGAACCACATATTCCAAAAGTTTCTACATATGTTATTACATCTGAAAAAACGATTACAATAATATACAATAATATCATAAAAATAATCAATACATTAGTAGCTGTTAACAATCTTTTCATAAATAATTCCTCCTACAATGAAAGTATAACATGTTTTATAAAAAAAGAAAATGAAATTGACTCTCAAAATCATCTTTTATTTTTTAATTTTATATATTATTATCTTTTGATAATTTTTTAACAATTGGTTGTTCTACTACTTTTTCTTGAAGTTCTGGTATTATGAATGTACCAGTACCATTATCATATGATTCTATTAACTTATAAGTTTCATATTTTGGTTCATAATCTTTATACTGTTTTAATAAATTTATATATGTTTGTATTCCGCCTTCCTTTTCAAATCTTTTTTTTCTTTGTCGTTTAACAAAAGTTGCTGACCCATCGTTAAATACAGCAAATATACCAATATCAAAAAATCTACTTCCATCTAATGTTTCCACTTTAAATCCATCTAAATTATCCGTATTTAGTGCAAAAATGTTATGAAAAGAGATAAAATTTTTTAAAAGTAAATATCCAGGACCACGATAAAACCAATATATTGGTTCCCATGGAAACGACATTTTAGATTGTTCTTTTGTAATTTGAAGTTTCTTATAAACTCCTTCTTCTTCTTTAACCATTGCAAATAACGCTCTCTTATTTCCTATATCATCAGGTCTTAAATATAAAACACTATCTGGATTTTGCAAAATTCTATTTAAATTTTCATCAATGTATTCTAATTCCATCTTAATAATCTCCTTTTTATATAAAAACTTAAGCCTTCTTGGTAGCACATATTTTATATCATATTTTTGAAAAATACAATAACTTTTATTAATAATATATAAGTATATCCCTACTCTTCTAAATACATGAATTCAAAATTATACAATAATTATATATTGTGTGGAGTGATCTTCCCAATTTTTAGTTATCTTTAGTAATAATTTCAATAAGCTTTTTAGTACTAAAATTAGGTACATGATTTTTTGATAAAGCTATTGCTATATATCTACTAGGTATTTTTTCTTTTATTTTTAATTCAAATAATTCTTTTTTATTTATTTCATTTTTAATATATTCTTTAGTAGCATATCCAATTCCAAAACCAATTTTAGAAAATTCAACAATCAATGAATAACTAGCTAGTTCAATATTAGGTTTAAGAATAACATCATATTCTTTTGCCACATTATCTAAAAATTCTCTAGTATTAGACCCCTTTGCTTGTAAGATTAAAGGATAATTATTTAAATCTCTTAAAGAGATTTCTTTATCAATTAAATCTTTATATTTATTATTAACTACAAAGCAATCATTAATTTTTTTACATTTAATAATTTTAATATCATTACCATAATTTTTTTCGTTTAGATTTAATATTATGATATCAATTAATCCATTTCTTAATTTTGGTATTAAATCAGATGTAATATTTGTTATTATTTGTATATCTATTTTAGGATATAATGAATGAAATTTTTCTAAATATGGAAGTAAAAATTCTTTAGTCAATGTAGTACCAATACCTATTTTTATACATCCAGTTTCTAGATTAATAAGATCAGTAAATTTATTTTCAGCATTATTAATATATTCAATCGCTTGCTTTATATAATTA
The DNA here is from genome assembly GCA_051872765.1 of Bacilli bacterium. Classification (GTDB taxonomy): domain Bacteria; phylum Bacillota_I; class Bacilli_A; order RF39; family UBA660; genus CAG-1000. Next base: position 4,913 of record JBJEED010000054.1, read on the forward strand.
TAAAACTCTTTGCCTTCTTCAGTAAGAATAACACCTCTTTTAGTTCTAACAAATAATTTACCACCTAATTGTTCTTCTAGGTTTTTAATTGATTTACTTATAGCAGGTTGTGATATATTTAATTCTTCACTTGCTTTAGTAATATTATGATTATTAGCAACTACATAAAAAATTCTATATAATTCAAAATCAATATTCATAATAACCTCCTGTTATGATAAACATAATAAATATGTATTTTAATTATATCAAAAAAATGAAATATAATACAAGTAGATAGGAGGAAAATTATGATTATAGGTATTTGTGGTAAATCCGGGTGTGGTAAAAGTACATTAGCAAGTCAAATAATAGAATTAACAAATAATAAAGCAATCCATTTAGAAATTGATAAACTTTTATATCTTCATAAAGATAAAATTATTATTCTAGACTGCTTATTATTAGATATCCCATATGAAGTAAGAAAACAAAGAGCAATGAAAAGAGATGGCATAAAAGAAGAAACATTTGATTTAAGAGAAAAAGCAAGTATTAGTTTTGATGAAAGTTCTTTTGATTATATTTTAAAATCAAATGATAGACAAATGATTAGAAAGTTGGTGAAATCATTATGACAAAAGTTTTATACCCAGGAAGTTTTGATCCAATGACTAAAGGACACATGAATATTGTCAAGCAAGCGAGTGATTTATTTGATGAAGTAATAATCGCAGTTATACAAAATCCTTTAAAAAAGTTTGAATTATTTACTATAGAAGAAAGAATGGAAATAATTAAAGAATTATACCAAAGAATGAATAATGTAAAAGTTATTTCTGCGAGTGGCGCTACAGTTGATATTGCTTTACTTAATGAATGCAAGGCAATCATTAGAGGACTTAGAAGTTTAAGTGATTATGATTATGAAGTACAATTACAACAAATTAATAAAGAACTATCAGGTAATAAAATAAATACAATTTGTTTATTTGCAGATAAAGAATATCAATTTGTATCATCAAGTATGGTTAAAGAAGTTCTTAATCTTGATAAAGATATTTCAAGATATGTAGATCCAATTGTTCAAGAAAGAATGTTAGTAAAGAAAAGAAGTTTAATAAGATGAATAAAATAATAATTACACCATTAGGAACAATATCGCCTTATACAAAAGATAATATGAATTGCCCTGGATTTTTAGTTAAATATAATGGTAAAAAAATATTATTAGATTGTGGGAATGGTATAACAAGATTATTAAATTTTCCAGAAGATTTAAATAATTTAAGTGTAATTATCACTCACTACCATAAAGACCATTTTGGTGATATAGGCTCTTTACAATATGCTTCTTATGTTTATCATAACTTAGGACTACTTGATGAAAAGATAAAGATATATTTACCAAAAAATGATATTGGATTTAATAAGACTTCAATTATCTCTAATAAAGAAAGTTATTCAATTTATTATGATATAAATGATTCATATTCATATTCAATAGATGATTTAAATATAACTTTTGAAAATAATAATTCACATACTATTGAATCATATGTGGTCAAATTACAAAATAGAGATTTTAAAATTATTTATACTTCTGATATAGGCACAACTAATCTAAGTAATTTAATAGACTTCTGTAAAGATGCCAGTTTAATAATTTGTGATAGTTCCTTTTTACAAAAACATAATGCTAATAGTAAAACTCATATGACTGCTTATGATGCTAGTATTTTAGCAAGTAAATCTAATGCACAAAAATTATTATTAACTCATTTTTGGCCAGAAGAAGATAAAAAACTATATTTAGAAGAAGCAAAACAAAACTTTAAAAATGTACAAATCGCTAAAGAAGGCAAAAAATTAATATTAAGGAGATGATAGCATGAAAAAAACAGCTAGCGATATATATTGTGAAATGGAAGAAAGAGAAACTGAAATAATGATTGATGGGATGCATAAAATTTATTTAGATACAATAATTAATCCATATAGAAATAGTGAAAAGATAATAGATATGCATACTCATACAAATTATTCAGATGGTGACTTATCACCACAAGAATTAATAAGATTAGCAATAGATAAAAGAATTAAAACCCTTGCTATAACTGATCATGATACAATTGAAGGAATCAAAAAAGTAAATAGAAATGAAGATATAATTGTAGATAGTGGAATAGAAATTATTAATGGAATTGAATTATCTGCAAAAGTAAATAAAGGAAGAATGCATATTTTAGGTTATGATATTGATTTAAATAATAAAGCATTAAATAAAAAAATGATAGATTTAAAAGATAATAGCATTAATTCCGTTTTATCAATAATGGAACAAATAAAAAAAGATTATGAAATTAGATTTGGATATGAAGATATAAAACAGTTAGTTAATGCAAATCATAATTTAGGTCGCCCAGATTTAGCAAAACTTTGTGTTAAATATGGATATGCATCTACTTTTCAAGATGCTTTTGATAAATATTTAGTAGATGCATATAATAAAACAAGACATACAAGAAAAGGACTACAATACAATGAATGTTTGGAATTGATAACAAATAGTGGTGGTATTCCAGTTTTAGCCCACCCTAAATCATTACAACTATCAGAAAAAGAATTTTTAATTCTATTAAAAGATATGATTAATTGTGGATTAAAAGGTATAGAAGTATATCATTCAAGTCACACAAAAGAAGAAATGCAATACTATTTAGAAATAGCAAATAAATATAACTTATTAATAAGTGGTGGTAGCGATTTTCATGGAAAAACAGTTAAACCTAATATTGAACTAGGAACTGGTGATAATAATAATCTTAAAATTAAAAAATTATCTTTGCTTAATAAAATAAAGAATTAAACATTACTCAATAATGATTAATTAATGCCTTTATTAAATAATTAGAAAAAATAATATAAATGATTAATTTTACCTTGCTTTTTTAATACTAAAGAATTATAATATTCAAAGTTTTAGGAGGGAGAGAAAATATGAAGACAATAATTAGTATTTTTTCTAAATTATTAGAAGAAAAAGAAAATGATCAAATTATTAAATTATCTACTCAAGAGATAGAAACCGCTAAAGAATTTTTAAATTGGCTAAGATACGAACCAAGACAATGGAATATTGATAAATTATTAACAAAGCCTAGTAAATCATTAACTGATAATGAAATATTAATGTTAAAATTAAGAAAAAAAGAATTAGAATTAATACCTATATTTGAGAGTTATTTAAATGATGGAAATAATAAATATTCTAAATTAATATTTGATTTTATTAATCTTATAAGTATTACTTCATATGCTAATATTAAACTATTACCTAGTGAAATTAATGAATGTAACAATAGACTATATAATATGGTATACTCTAATACTGATGATAACATTGAGCCAATAGCAAAACTAGAAACTTTAATCGAAAGACTAAATTCAGAAGAAGATGTTATGGATAGTTATATAAAATTTATGCTAAAAGTAAGACTAAACAATATTAAACTAGCTATGTCTGTAACTCCTAGTACTAATAAATTTTTAAGTATTAAAAAAGTCCTTAAAGAAGCAAATAATCAAACTAATAAATAACTTCTAATATGAAGTTTTTTATTTGAAATAATGTCAATTAATTACTTAAATATGCCTATATTATTATACTTTCCTTGTATTAAGGATAAAAATTGTTATATAATTAATTAGGTGAAGAAAAAAATGATATATTATTTTATAGGCATAAAAGGAAGCGGAATGAGTTCACTAGCTCAAGTAATGAATGATCTTGGTTATAATGTTATGGGAAGTGATAAACCTGATCACTTTTTTACAGAAGATGAATTAATACAAAAAGGAATTAAAATAGTTGAATTTAATCCAAATAATTTAAAAGAAGGAATGATTGTAATACAAGGAAATGCATTTAATGATGAGTTTCCTGAAGTAGTAAGAGCTAAAGAACTAAACCTTAAAATATTAACTTATCAAGAAATGATTGATAATATTACAAAAGACTTCAAATTAATAGCAGTATCCGGATGTCATGGTAAAACTACTACTACTACTATGATAAGTACTATTCTTAAAAATAAGGGAGTTAGCTATTTAATTGGTGATGGTAATGGACATGCTATAAATGGAAGTGAATATTTTGCACTTGAAGCATGTGAATATAAAAGACACTTTTTAGAATATCATCCATACTACTCTATTATTACTAATGTTGAAGTTGATCATATTGATTACTATAAAGACTTAGATGATGTTTTAGATGCATTTACCACTTTTGCTAATAGAGCTAAAAAATGTACAATTATGTGTGGCGATGATGAAAACATCAAGCGTATTAAAGTAAATAAACCATGCATATATTATGGCTTTAATGAAAATAATGATGTTTGTGCTAAAAATATAAGATTAGTTGAAAATGACAAAGAAAAGATTAATGATGATACAACTATGATTGATGTTTATATTAAAGGAGAATATTTTGATACATATACCCTTCCATTTGTGGGAGATCATTTAATATTGAATGTTTTAGCAGCTATAAGCGTATGTTACTTAGAAAATATTGATAAAGAAGAAATTAAAACACAAATTACTAAAATTAAACATGCAAAAAGAAGATTTATTGAAGAAAAATTTAAATCAAATATATTAATAGATGATTATGCTCATCATCCAACTGAAGTTAAAGTAACTATACAAGCTGCTAGAAAAAAATATCCAAATAAATATATAGTTGCTTTATTCAAAGCACATACTAAATCAAGAGTGAAATATTTTTATAAAGAATTTGCGGATGCATTAAATCTTGCTGATAAAGCATATGTATTAGATATTGGAGAAGATAGAATTGAAAATGGATATGATGAAATTAATCCATATATGATTATTAATGAACTAAAAAATGGTGAATACATTGGTATGGATGAAGCAGAAAAATTACTACAATATAAAGATTCAGTATTATTATTTATGAGTAGTAAAGATATTTATAAACTTGCAGATAAATATAAAAAAATCGCATAATAATATGCGGTTTTTATTTTAAAAAAAGATAGAGATTACTCTCTACCTTCTAACCTACATAATAAGTCTATTTTAAACATCTCTTTAGCAGCATTTGCTTTAGATATCATGATTCCTTTATAAGCGGTTAATTCACTTCTATGACCATCTAGTAAAATATCTTTAGGTTCTAAGTTATTTAACATAACTATATTACTTTGTTTATAAACAGTATAATTTAATTTAACTTCACCATATACTTTAACAAATAATGAATCAGTTGGAAGTCTTAAATCATAAGTTTCAGTTTGCTCATGTTTATTAATAGAAACTAATTCTCCTACAAACTCACCACTTCTTAATTTAGGATAAAAATCAAACATTAATTTCTTATAAGCAACCATGTTG
>JBJEED010000055.1:0-2019 GCA_051872765.1 Bacilli bacterium
CAGAGTATTGACAAACCCCAGAATAAAATCTGAGGTTTGTTATATTTTTACATATATTTCTGTAAAAATGCCAAAATATTAATTTGAGTAGAACAGCAGAAGGATTTCCACCTCCATTGTTGTTATTCTTTGGCTTTTTAGTTACCTTAGTAACTATATTTTTCATATTTTGAGCAGCGCAAATCAGCCATGTATAATTTTGATTCTTTTTTATTCCTTTATACATAGCATATCGATATCCATGATTTTGCTTACTATCTGCAAAGCTTCTCTCAACTTTTTCTTTTCTCAGTTTATATAATTCTTTACCTTCAACAGATATACGGTTATTTCTAAATTCTTCATTTAAATCTTCTTTAATATGTCTTCTAATTATTCGATATCCCTGTTTCTCACAACATCTTCTTATATCAACACAGCCATTACAATTTTCTTTATCTGAATACAATTTATATCCTTGTCTATCAATTCTTCCCGTATATGATAATATTACACCAGTTTCAGGACAAATGTAGCAGTCTAAATCTTTATTATATCGAAATCTTCGCTTATTTATTTGAGTATCTCCTTTTGGATATCGTCTATATCCAATTACTCCAAATATATTATTATCATGTAAATATTTTTTAATATCTAAAGTATCATAACCTGAGTCTAATGCCCATCTCTTTGCTTGAAATCCAAATGTATTCCTTATATATTTAGCTCTATCAATGAACGGAGAAGAGTCATGAACATTACCCTTGGTAATGAAACAGTCAACAATGATATTACATTTTGAGTCGACAGTTCTATGGTCTAAATACATAAATCCTTTTTCTTTATTATCTCTATGATAATATCCGCTTTCTTTATCTGTAGTGCTTACTTTTACAGTCTTTTCTTCAATTTCATCTTCATATTCAAACTCTTTTTTACCTTGTTTTCTTCTCTCTTCATTAATCTCATCTTCTAACCATTGTCTGCGTTTCTTTACAGAATGCTGGATTTCTTCGTGAAATTTATTCTTATTGGCATTAGCTTTTTTATGTGTAGAATCAGTAAAGAAAGTATCGCCTTTAACTAAATTAAAGTTAATTGCTTGCTCTACAATATTTACAAATATTTTTTCAAATATATCAGAATCTTTAAACCTTCTTTCATAATTTTTACTAAAGGTAGAATAGTGAGGAGTATCATCACCAAAAGGAATTTTTAGAAACCATCTATATTCAACATCTACTTTGATTTTCTCACAGGTTTTTCTCATAGATTTTAAACCATCCAGAGCTTGAATGAAAACAAGTTTGAATAAAACAACAGGGTCAATGCTAGGTCTTCCGTTATCTTCGCAATACAAATCTTTGACCTCATCATAAATGAAATTAAAATCAATATATTTGTCAATTTTCCTATACAAACTATCTTGAGGAACTAAGTCCTCTAAAGTATACAATATCATTTGAGTTTGAACATTCTCTTTTTTAGTTAACATGGCGTTTACCTCCTTAAAACAGCAAATTAATTATATCATAAAAGGCAAAAAAATGCAGGAATTTCTAAGAAAAACCTACATTTTTAATCCTTTTTTGCTGCTTTAAGGATATCTTTATTTTAATACATTTTTCTAAAAAAAGAAAGAGTGTTAACAAAAATTTTTACTTTGTCAACACTCTGATAAAAAAAGTGGCTTCGCCACTTTTTTATTTTGCTTTTTTTGCAATATTTGCAATTTCAGTAAATGCTTTTGGATCTGTTACAGCAACCTCTGCTAACATTTTTCTGTTAATTACTACATTAGCTTTCTTTAATCCATTAATTAACTGGCTATATGTTAAACCATTCATTCTTGCAGAAGCATTAATTCTTGCTATCCATAATTTTCTGAAATTACTCTTTTTATCTTTTCTTCCTACATAAGCATACATTCCAGATTTCATAACTGCTTGTTTAGCCATTCTGAATCTGTATCTTTTTGCTCCAAAATATCCTTTTGCTTGTTTTAATACTTTTTTATGTTTTTTACGAGTAATTCTAGCT
>JBJEED010000056.1:0-44007 GCA_051872765.1 Bacilli bacterium
ATTTAACAAACTTTGCAAATGCATTAACATCAATAATGTTAACACAAATAGTATTATTGGATACTTATGCTGATGCGAGTATTTATAATTCTAATTTAATGAATGGATTAACAGGTATGTGTATAGGAATAGTAATTGTTATGTTAGGTTTATATATGGTAATTGGTATGAATAAAATAATAAAGGTAGATTAATCTATCTTTTTTACTTATAAATTACAATTCATAGAACCAAAAATACTTATCTTTATTTTGATGTAACGATTAAAGTACTCATAGAAATGAAACAAAAAAATCTAAATGAAGCAAAAATCAAACTAATAGTTTTTTGAATATAATCATTCAAAAAAACTTGTGATATTGTAATATACTGAAAATATAAACAGAAAGCACTTATATGTTAACATGTAAAATATATATTAGAAATATTTTTAAAAAAATTAGTTCATTTAATAAAAAATAGTTACAATATATTATGTAACTGTCTTATTTTTTTTGAATGTACCTAATTTCATGAACTATAGGATACTTAACCAATTTTTTTGAATCAAATTCTTTATGGGACTTAATTTCTTCTACTTTTGACTGAAAAATACAAACTAATTCTTCAAATGTTAATTCTTGATTATCTTCTTTAATTTTTTTCCATAATTGAATTAATATATAAAGATTAAATTCTCCACAATCAATGATAGAATAATTAGTTGAATTTTGTGCAATTTTTAACTGTGTTTGATATGGAACTTTTGCAGTTGGGGTATCAGTAATTCCATATTTTTCAAAATAAAATGGTTTAATTTCAGCTGTTGCACATCCACATTTTAAACAGTAATGATTAACAAATAAATCATATGCGCTATAATCAGTATCGCCATCTTTTGTTTCATATTCATAATATCTATGTGAACACTCTGCAAATAAATGATTACAACATTGCATCGCAGTAGCATAATATTCTGGTTCCATTTTTTCTCTTACTTCTTCAAGTTTTGATGTTTCTTGTTGAAATTTCACAAATGCTTTTACCTCATCACTTAAATCATATAATTCTTGCATTGCAGTTTTTCTTCTGTTTATTTTAACATTTAAATTTTCAAAATCATTAAATATATTATTTTCCATAATACCTCCTCTAACAGGTAATATATTAACATAAGTTTTTAAAAAAATATACTATTTTTAGAAATTTATATATTTAGTAACTTATAATTCATACCTTTGAAAAATTATAAATATTTAAATTACATACACCAGTATAATAATTTTAAATGCAATATTATTTTCCTATAAAATTACACAACTAAATAATTATTAATAAAATCTAAATTAGAGATTAATTGATCTTAATATTTTTATCTAATACTTTTTGTATAAAAATATTGATAAAGTACATATATTTATCAGTAAAACATATAGTGTATTGGTGATTATATGTTTAATATGAATGACTTAATGTATGCCGCTAAAATTTTGGGTGTATCATTTAATAAATTCACTCCAAAAGAATTTTTAGATGGAATAAATATAGAACTTGAACATGGAACAATTAATCCTAAAACCAACGTTACTAATAATGATTTAATTACAACTGCTAAAATTGCTTTAGCACATTTAAATGAATTTCCTAATTATTATAATGAAGAATATGGATTAAAGAGTTTTGAAAAATTATTAAAAAGTAAGATTATTAAGTAAAAATAAAAAATGACACTCAAGTAGAATATTTGCTTGTCATTTTTTATTAATAATGTATAAAACAAAAATTAATTAACTCGTTGTCTAATAATTAAAGTTAGTGATTGTCCTGCTGGAGTACTTAAAGTAACTTTACTACTAGCAACTCCATTTGAAGTTACACCATCAGAATTTGTATAGGCAGCCGATAAAGTTCCTTTAAATATTGTTGATGTTGAACTAGTTTTTCCTATATATTTACAAGTTGAACCATAATAAGTAACATCATATTCACAACTTGCATTCCATGTAACATTTTGATTAGCAGTAATACTAAATTCTTTTTCTTCTGCTTGGTAAAAAGTTTTTGATGTTGCTAATCCTACAAATTCATTATCATTTTCTGTTCCTGTAAAGCGAGCAGATAAGTCTTTTTCAATATTAAGTTTAACACTAGCTTTTTTTCCGCTTGGAAGTGTTGCAGTTATTGTAACAGTTTCTCCTACTTCACAAATTTGTATATCTGCACCAACAATTTCTGACTCAGATTTTGCAGTTATCACACCAGTTGAACTATTAATAGTAGCACATGCTGTACTACTTAAAGAATATGTAACTTTACTATTAGTTGAATTCTTAACAGTTGCACTTGCTTTAGCACTTTTTACTGTTCCCCTTCTATGTATAGCTTTTTTATCAATTGATAAACTAATTGTTTCTTCTTTTACTACCGGTTTAGTTTCTTCAACCTTTTTCCATTTTGCATAAAGAGTTGTATCTTCACTTAATATTGTTTTATCTTGTACTGGTGTTCCATTTTTATCTTCCCAATTAACAAAACTATATCCTTCATAAGTAGGATTGCTTGGTAGATTAAGTTCTGTTCCTTTGTTAATTATTATACTATCAACGCTTGTTCCACCTTTTGAATCAAATGTAACCGTAATAGTTTCCACTTTACTTTCATAAACAGCTTTTAATTTGATATTTTTCTTTATTTTAGTTTTAAAATCAAAAGTTTCATCTGCAAGTACATCTTCATTACCTTTTTCTTCAATAACTTCATACCAAGCAATAAATGAATCTCCTAAATCTTCTTTTGTTTTAATGTCTTTTTCATTCAATGCTTTATTGTACTTAACTTGTACTATTTCATTTTCTAAGCCATTATTTAAATCAAAAGTAACGTCAAATTTACGATTAAAAAACCAAAATAAGAATAAAAGAATTGCAAGTAGTATAACACCAACTACTACTAATATAATCTTTCTCTTATTTTTTTCTTTTGAAGTATTAACTTCAATTTTTTCATCTTTTTTCGACATAATATATCCTCCTAATAATATTATATATTATTTATATAATATTTAATAGATGAAAAAAGTCATATTTTTATTAAGAAAAATATGAAAAAAGTCATAATATATTTTCTTATAATTAAAAAAATAAGTACAAAATCAATAATTATTAAATCTTTATGTTTAAAATTATACATGATATAATGTAATTGTATTTTGGAGTGATTTTATGTCTATAAAGAAAAAAATTATGATTATTGAAGACCAAGCTTTACTTAACAATATGATGCAAAAGGTATTATCTAATGATTATGACATAGTTTGTACTTGTACTAGTGCTAAAAATATGATGAATTTGTATGAGAAGTATACTCCAGATTTAATTCTTACTGATATTATTACTAAAGATGGCGCTAATGGTATAGATTATGGAAAAGAAGTAAAAGAAAAATATGGGAAGAAAGTAAAAATTTTAGCTATTACAGGAATACCTGAGATAACATTTTTAGATAATGCAAAAAAATATAATTTAGATGGTTTAATTTATAAAGATATTGATAGTGAAACTCTTCTAACAAGTATTAATCAAATTCTAAGTGGATATACTTTATTCCCAGATAATTATATTTATAATGAAGAAAATGAAAAACTAAAAAGCCTTTCAAATAAAGAAATTAAAATATTAAAATTATTATGCGAATCAGTAGATAGAGATGATATTGCAAGTGAATTAAATATAACTACTGGAACACTTAAAAATTATATTACGAATATACTTAATAAAATGGAATTTGATAGCATATCTAAACTTACTATGTTTTGTCTAAGTAATGGTTATATTGTTCCAAATATTAAAAAATGAAAAAAATATTTTAATGAATTTCCTATTTTTTATATGGTAATTTTTAGAACAAAATTGTTATGAGTTAATATGCTTAAATTACCATTTATCGAAGCCAATTTTCTTCTCATACCTTTTATACCTTCATTTTCATGAATTGTATTTTTTGGCTTTTTACCATCATTTGTTATAATCATTTCAATCCTATCTAAATATTGTTTTATGATTACTTTTATATTTTTGCTATCTGCATGAATAATAGCATTAGTAACTGATTCTCTTATTATTTCAAAAAATATATTTGCAATTTTTTCATCTAGTGGAAAACTACCTTTTATAATTACATTTATACCAATCACTTGATACATTTTAACTAAGTTTTTTAATTTTTCATTGCTAGATAATTTAGAATTAAAATCTTCATAAATACTATCTAATAAAAATAATATACATTTAGTATCTTTTATATCTTGCTCTAAATACTTTGTAAACAAAGCAAGACGATGCCCTATTATATCATGATATTCATTTTTAATTTTTAATAAATTATTAGCCTTCTCTATTTTTTCTATATTATTTATAGTTTTCAATATTTTTTCATTATTTTCTTTTATCTTTTTATTTTGTAATTTTTCTTGTTCTTGTAGTTTATATAATTGTGTTATATCTATCAAAGACACTTCTTTTTTATCAAATATTTTTAATAAATATATTCTATTATTACATTTTAATACATTATCATTATCAATCTTATCATTACATTTATTTATCAATTTATCTATATAATTTTCATTTATATTTAAATCTTTTAAAATACTACTCATTAAATTGTTTACTAGCACTACATTATCATTGTTATCTAAAAACATAATTCCTGTTTCAGAAAGATCAATTCCATTTTTTACTGATATCATTGATACATACTCATTTTTAAATAGTTTTTCATATATAAATAATACAAATGCATAAATGGACAATAAGATAGAAATATAAAATTTAAAATCCAAAGTATTTTCTATTAAATTAAAATAACTTAGTATTATCATTAAAACTAAAATTGCTATTTCTATACTTTTTCTTAAAAAAGATATATCTTCTATTAAATAATAAATAGATATTCTAAAAGCTTGTAATATTGTTGCTACAACAGTTAATATTAATAAAAATCTCATATTTTGTCACTATCCTTAATAATAAATTCTAACTCAGTATCAGTATCATAAATGCTTTCTTTTACTTTAATAATGTTGAAATCTAATTTTAATTTATTTTTTATAGATTTATTTATATCTATGATTGCTTTTAATTTAATTATATTTTTATCTTTAAATACATAAATCACAATAGAATTATTCTTAGAGTTATCAATAAGTTCATATACAATATCATATAAGTAGGACATAATTCTTCCATTAATAATCATTTCATTTTTTACAACTACTAAACCCTCTACATTTAAACTCTTCATCCCTATTATTAATTCATTTAATATTATTTTTATACTCTCTTCATTATATACTTCATTATTCATTTCAGAAATCATAATCATACTTTTCTTTTTACTATACATTATAATTCTTTTTACTTTTTCTAAATCATTTTTACTAATATTATCTTTCATTAAAATATCTTTAGCTTCTTGTCTTTTTTCATTTAATCTTTTTTCTATATTATTTATTGTATCTTTTCTAATTTTTATTTCATATAATTCCCTTTTAGTTTTTTCTTCTAATTTCATACTTTCTTGCTGATGCAATAATTCTTTCTTTTGCTTGGCTATTTCATTTTTTAATTCAAAAACATTAGTTAAATCTTTTTTTAAAATTACATAACTATCTTTATTCTTCTTAACATCGTAAACTATATATTTCTTCTTATAATTTTTTTGAACTTTATTATTTTTAATATCATCTAAAATAAAATTTGGAAGTATCTTAAATACAGAAGTGGTATATTTAATTTTTCCATCTAATGATACAATTGCCATATCCAAATTTGAATTAGAAAATTTTTGTATATATTTTCTATTATTTGGTATTAAATCTAAATAGAATGCCAGCTCAATTCCTAAACAAATCAAAATACTATTAATTATTGACATATTCATTTCTCTAAAAAATGGAATATTTGAAACATAAAGACAAGTATAAATTAAACCAATTAATAAAACTAATAATGGCAAAAACGCTTTTAAATCTTTTTTTATTTTCAATCTATTTATTACTAACTTTGTCATGCCACCACCAAATAAATAAAATATCCAAATAAAAATTATGTAATAACCAATATAATGATTATAATCATTATGATAATATTTACCTTTATTAAATTTAAAAACAAATTGATGGTAATCATTACTTAAAACTAATATAAATAATGTTAATGAAACAATATATATTAATATTTTTTGCTTTTTATTCATTTTATTTAATAGTGAATTAGAACAAATATAAAATAATGTTGGAATAAATATAAGTGGTAAATAATATAAATACCAACATATTCTTTCTAATTTAATGTTTATTGTAACTCCTTTTATAATTCTAACTAACATCCAAAAAATAATTAATAAACCAATAATTAAAATATATATTCTTGTTTTATTATCATATAATTTATAATATATTCTTACTGTCCAAAATGTAAAAAAAATTGCAAATAATAAAGGAATAAATTTATTTATCACAATTATCAATACACCTCTTTTCTTTTAATTTTTAGTTTAATAAGATTAGTTAATATTATAATACATTTTCATCTTTTATCAAATAGTACAAAATATTAATTGGTAATATAATTGATTTAATATTATGTTTAATTTTACAAATAAAAAGTTCTAGATATTTATATGCTAATCTAGAATTTTTATTTAATTTTTTTAACGCATAATTTTTACTAGAAACTTAAAGATTCTTGTTTATTTTTTCACTTTCATCCACAGATTTTATTTGATTACTATTCTTCTTTTTAGTATTCATAAATCCAATCAAACCACCTACTACTGCACCAATTATTGCTGTATATATTATATTAGTGTAGAAATTTGTTGAGTTATTTTCTTTTTCATATAAGTTATTTAGTTTTATAGTAGTTGTTTTTATCATTTCATCTAATTCTTTCTCTACTTCACTAGTTGGAAAACCATTATAATTTTGAATGGTAAATGTTATATTATTTCTATTAAATATAGTTACATATTCAACTAAATATGCGCCTAAATTACTATCAATATATTTACTTTTAACATAAGTAATACCATTACTCTTTAATAATTCATAATCACTAGCGCCCGTTTTTTTCATTAATTCTTCTGCAAATAGATTAATATCACTATCTTTATAGTTAGTTAAGTTATTAATTTCTGCTTCATTATTTCCCCTTAAAAATAACTCATAATCATCCATTATAGCATCTATATAAATACTATTTTCTTTCATATTATTAAGAACTTCATCCATCTGTACATTATATTTAGTAAGTAGATCATTATTTATAAGATTGTCTCTTGTAAATATATCCCATTCATCATTAATATTAATAGTTAGATCAAATTCACTTATTGTTATACTTTTTGCATATATTACGTTTGGTATTAATAATAAACTTATTAATATTATCTTTATATATTTCATTATTTCCTCCTATTTGTATTATTAAATATTCCTATTAATCTTGAAGCATAATCTAAATTATATAATGCTTCGTGTTCTTTTTTTGGTTTATTACCTGTTAGATATTCATATATGTAATTTACCTTATCAACACTTGAAAATAAATTAACTACTATCATAGGGGCGAATATAAACTTAGTAGATACCATATCTTCAAGTATTCTTTTAGTATCAATATAACCATTTTCTTCTATAGATATTGATATCGAAGTAAAAAGATTAGTATAAAAATTCTCTATTTCTTCTGAAAAAATATAAGATGAATTATAAACTGATATTACATCTAATGCTTGAGCCCAAAATCTAGAAAAAGCAATATCCTTTAATTTCCTTTTATCAGTAATTTCATTTTTTGTATATTTATTTATTACTCTCCTATTTTTAAAATTAACATCATAATCTAATAAATTATGTTTTAATTCACTATAAGATGGAATTCTAAAACTATATTTTTCCATTCTAAATATATCTTCCGCACTTTGTTCTAAAATATTAAATATATCTTTATTTAATAAAACATTTCCATTTTTGTTACAATATCCTATATAACCATGATAATATTCACAAGATTCATTAATATGCTCTCTTGATAATAATATATTTGGTATACAATTCCTATTATCTTCTATTAAATTATTTTCAGAGCAAACAGTACTAGTTTTTAAAATATATTCACCACTATTATTTATTAATTCATAAACATTATAAGAATACATCATACCATAAATAGTATCAACATTATATGTATGTTCTAATATAAATACACTACCATCTTCTCTTATAAATACTTTTGTAGGATAATATACATCATCCATACTCTTTTGATCTTTTTCAATATTTTCTACTTCATTATTATTTTTATCAAAAGGATTTCCTATATAACTTGTTTGTCTATTTTTTGAATCATTTATATTTTTATTTGAAAATAATCTATTAGCAATTGCATATTGCATATTATGTGTATATTCTTGTCCTTTGCCATGTAATTTAGAATATATAAATTCAGTCATATTAAAATCACTATATAAAATACTTGGTTGTTTATTAGTACCCGGAAGACCATCTAAATAAAAATATCTATGATAAACTTTATTATCATCACTAACAATACTTCCAATATGACAAATTGTACATAAACTACCATCTTTTCTTTTTATTGTATATAATGTTTTTTTATATTCTTTATCTATTAAAATCAAATTATAAAACTTATTTATCAAATTGATATCTAATTCACTTAGTGTATCTTCATAATTTTGTGTTTCTTCAAAGTAGTATGGATAATGACTTTGACAAAAAGATTCTTTATTTGTTCCAAGATAATTAAATGTATGAAAACTTCCTCTTCTATAATTAGAGTTTTCATGAGTTAAATCTACACCATATTTTCTTCCATTTAATGTAATAATATTCCATGCATGTCCTCTATGCTTAACATTAGAATTTATATCTTTATTAATAACACCTTCTACATATTCACATTCAATCTTTTGCCTATCTAACAACTCTTTAAATATCATCGCATATCCTGCACACACAGTTTTCTTGGATAGAAGTCCTCTTAAAGTTCTAATTTCACTAGATGGTTGTATTTCATATTTAGGATCATACATTATTTCACCTTCTAAGATAGTATAAATATATATTACTTTTTGTAAATCAGTCCAAGAACTATTAATACCATTTTCTATCTTTTCTATTTCCCTTAATATATTTATAAGTTCATTTCTAGAATAAATAACAGAATCATAAAAATAGTCAGCTTTACTACCATCTCTAAAAGTTACATCTTTATATATTTTTACTCTTTCTTTAGTATACCCACCCGCTACTCTAAAATAAATATTATCTTTTAATGCTTTTGCTAAAGTTGATGATAATCCTCTTGTATTATTAACTTCTACTAATATTTTACTATTTGGATACTGTCTACTAATTTCATTTAAAAAATTAATATCAGCATTTTTAATTGGACTTACAATGTGTACTTTATAATCAAAATCATTCATTACATTACCCCCTTAATGGTAATATCAATATTTATATTTAGATTATCAATTAAATATTTTGCTTTTTCATATTGATAAGTATCAATAGTAAGGCTTTTTAAATTAATAAGTTCTTTTAAAAAACTAAAATCTAATATATTAGTATTATCTATATGTAAATCTTCTAATTCTTGTAATTTTAAATTTCCATCTAAAGTACAATAAGATATATTTAAATACTTAAGACTAGTAAATTCATTTATACTATTTAAGTCTATTTTACTATTAATAATAGTTAAATTTTTTAATGATTTCATATTCATAGAATTAAAATCAAATTTACAATTAATTAACGATAGACTATCTAAATCTTTTAATTTTCCTATACTAAAAATGTTGCAGTTATCAAATACAATATCCTTTAATTTCTTAAAATAATTTAATACAATAATATATTCTTCTTCTATATCAAAAAATCTTAAAGTTAATTTTTCTAAATTATTAAAATCATATAATTCATAAAAAGAAAATGTTTCATTATCACTTTCTATGATCTTATTATTTATAACTAATTCATCAATTCTATCTAATTCATGTATACTAAAAGAATCATCTATTTTAGATAATTTATATTTTGAATAATTACTAATTGATTTATTTTTTAGTCTCATAATATCTCCATATGATAATTATATCATAATAGATCACTTTTATGTATTGCTAAATCAACTATTTCAATATTATTAACAGCTTCTTGTATTAAATCTGTAAAATCATATAATGATTCTTGATTATAAATATGTTTTAAATTTGGATTAATAACTGGATGCTTTGGTACAAATACTGTACAGCAATCCTCATATGGTTGTATTGATATTTCATATGTATCTATTTCCTTTGATATCTTTATTATATCTAATTTATCAAAAGAACAAAGAGGTCTTAATATAGGATAATTAGTAACATTATTAACAGCTAATATACTAGATAATGTTTGACTTGCTACTTGACCTACACTCTCTCCATTTACTATCGCTAAACACTTATTTTTAATAGCAACTTTTTCAGCTATTCTATACATCATTCTTCTCATAATAGTAATTAAATAACTAGGATCTAAATTTTTATATATAGTCTCTTGTATCTTAGTAAAATTAACAATCATTAATTTACCATTAGAGTTATATCTTTCTAATTTACGAGCAAGTTCTATTACTTTATTTCTCGCTTCTATACTAGTATGAGGTCTACTTTCAAAATATAAATAATATAATTGAACACCTCTTTTTATAGTTAAATATCCTGCAACCGGAGAATCTATCCCACCACTTAGCATAAGTAAAGCACGACCTAAAGTACCAACTGGATATCCACCACTTCCATCTATATTTTCATTATATATGTATACTCCTTCTTTTCTAATTTCTATATATAAATATATATCTGGATTATGAACATCTACTTTAAAATGAGTATTTTTAAGAATATGTGTACCTACTTTATTATTCATATCCATAGATGGAATTGGATATGATTTATCACTTCTATTAGTAACTACCTTAAAAGTTTTCTCACATTTATTTTTCATTAAATTTAAACATATATTCTTTATATTCTCACAAGAATCATCACTACTATATTTAGCTACTACAATAGCATGAATACCAAATATATCTTTTAATTTATCTACTATTAGATCTATATTATCATCTTTAGGAATAATAAACATTCTATAATAATCATCAATTATATCAAAATCAAAAGAAGATAATTTATCAAAAATATTCTTCTTTAATGTCTTAATAAAGAAATTTCTATTATCTTTTTTTGTAGTCAATTCACCATATTTTATTAATATTACTTCTTTCATTTTAATAATAACTCATTCCATACTTTATCAAATATATCTAAAAAATCATGTACATCATCTATTGTAGTTATATGTGATAAGCTCACTCTAATAGATGTAGTTGATATATCTTTATTACCTTTTGATATTGCTTTTAGCACAGTACTTTCTTCAAGAGAAGAACATGCAGTAGTAGTAGATACATATACTTCATACTTTTCTAATGCATGAACAAAAGTTTCACTTTTAATTTTAATTAAACTAAAATTTACAATACTAGGTACACAAAGATCATTAGAATTTATTTGTATTGGGTATTTAGAAAGTCCTTTCAATAATTCTTTTTTTAATTTTTCACACTTCTTAATATTAGAATCTAATTTATCATTAGCAAGTCTCATTGCTTTTGAAAACGCCACTATTAATGGTAATGCTGGGGTTCCACCTCTAAATGGACAGTTTTCTGTAGTTCCATATATTAAAGTATCAATATTTAAATCACGCTTTTTATATAAAAGACCTATTCCCTTAGGGGCATATATTTTATGACTTGAAAATGATGCTAAATCAAGATCACTCAAATAAAATCTAGTTTTACCAAGTGCTTGAGTTAAATCACTATGAAATATTACATTTGGATTCTTTTTATTAATCACTTGTCTAATAGTTTTTAAAGGCTGTTTAAATCCTGTTTCACTATTAACTGCACATATACTAATTAATATAGTATCATCCCTTATAAGGCTCTCTAAATGGTGTAAATCAATTTGTCCATTATCACATATATCAACAAAATCAATATCATATCCAATATTACTTAAATATCCCATAACTTCAAGAACACTTTTATGTTCAAGTTTAGAAGTAATTATATGTTTACCACGAGATTTATATTTAAATGCAACACCTTTAATTGCAGTAGTATTACTTTCACTCGCACCACTTGTAAATATTAACTCTTTAGGATGACAATTAAGTATTTCTGCAATTTGATTAGTTGCTTGAATTAATAATTCTTTTGATTTACTCCCAAGAGTATGTATAGAATTAGCATTTCCTATATACTCACGAGTAACTTTTATATATGAGTCTAAAACTCTTTCATCAACTGGAGTAGTTGCACTATAATCTAAATATATCATACTTCACCTCTTATATTTCTTGAATAACTGTTAAAATAACTGGCTTACACTGAGTAGTCTTATATAAATATGTTCCTAGTTTTTCTCTTATTTCATTTCTTATTTTTCCATAATCTGCATATTTATTATGAGTATTATCAAGTATAGTATTTAAACTAATATTTTTAATCTCTTCCATTATATCCATATTATCTTTTGCATATATAAATCCACGAGTCATTATCTCAGGACCAACTAGTATCTTCTTATCTTTCTTACTTAATGTTGCAGATATAAGAACAAGTCCATTCTCACCAAGTAATTCTCTATCTTTAAGTACAAGTTCTCCTACATCTTCACTTGACTTACCATCGATTAATATATCATCTACAAAAATGTGATCATTAGTATCTACTAACTTACCATTTTCAAACTTAACTATACTACCATTTTCTTTTAATATTATATTTTCTTTTGGCACACCAACTTGATATGCTAAATTACCATTCTCAACTTGATATCTATATTCACCCTTAATAGGCATATAGTATTTAGGGTTAAATAACTTAACTAAAAGCATAATATCTTCACTAGATGCATGATGCCTAACACTCTTTTCTTTAGGTATTGTCTCTATATTAATACCTCTAATAGCTAAATCATTCATAGTTTTAACAAGTATTTTTTCATAAGCATCATAACTAGGCTCTGCAAAACAAACCGTATCACCTTTTTCTAATGTAATAAACTTATCATGACCAGACAATATTCGATTAATATTAGAATATGGTGCTTCTCTATCATTACTAATTAATATTATTGTATTTGGATTTTTTAAATCTGTTAAATTACCTAGTAACTCTTCATCAACACTTAAATATCCATTCTTAATACAAATATTTACTATACTATGTAGTTCTTTGCCCATGATAACTACTTTTCTATTTTTACCCTTTAATGCACTAAATATTTCACCAATAGTATAGATATGTAAAGGAAGTACTGTAAACATTATTCTACCCTTATTTCTATCTACTATTTTCTTAAAATAACTTTCAAGTTTATGATTAGGACTAGTATGACCTTTCTTTTCTGCAAAAACACTCTCAGCCATTAAACATAAAACTCCTTGCTTACCAATATATGCAAGTTTACCAAGATCCATATCATAATATCCACTCATAGTTGGATCAATTACAAAATCAGCCATATATATAATAGCACCATCTTTAGTATTAATTGAATATCCAAGTGTTTCAGGACTACTATGAGTTACACTAAATGGAAATACACTAAATGATTTAAAATCTATTTTTCTATGAGCACTAATTACATGAAGATTATTAATTTTAACTTTTTCTTCTGCACACATATATTCAATAATTTTACTAGTATATGTAGATGCATATACATGTATATCAGGAAGTTCCTTTACTAAATCAGTTAAAGCACCCATATTTTCATGATGTGGATGACTAACAAATAATCCTACTATATCTTTCTTGTGTTCACTCAAATACGTAAAATCAGGAATAACATAATCAACACCATACATTTTCTCAGGTGCATATTTTATACCACAATCAAATATAAGTATTT
Source organism: Bacilli bacterium (assembly GCA_051872765.1). Lineage (GTDB taxonomy): Bacteria > Bacillota_I > Bacilli_A > RF39 > UBA660 > CAG-1000. Next base: position 14,041 of record JBJEED010000056.1, read on the forward strand.
TTCCATCAATACTTACAGTATATAAATTTTTACCATTTTCATTAAGTCCACCTAAACTCATTATATTAATTTTACTCATAATATCATCTCCTTTATTTATCAAACTAAAATTATTATCAAATATAAACCCATCAATAAAAGTTCAAATGCATGAACATTATAACACAAAAACAAAAAAAATGCTAGTAACCTAGCATTTATAAATTCATAACTATAATTTTGGTGTAAATTTTCCTAAATCAAATTTATTTTCAGAAATTACTTTACCATCTTTAATTGTTTTATAAATTACTTGTGTAGCTTCATCTTGTGGCACTACATTCCCTTCAGAGTCAATATATACACACTCCATATCATTAAAACAATCTTCCTCAACTGATTTATATGACCAAACTTCTTCAACTAAAATATCATTTTCAAATACTTGAATAACACTTTTTACAGATGATTCCTCATCAGTAATATTATTATCATTATCAAGATATAATATTTTACTTTCTCTCATTTTTACCTCCTAGACAGAATGTCCTTTTATCATATTTAACTTTGATGAAGCAATAAATTGATATGCTGGATCTTGATTCATTTCTGAATATATTTTGGAAATAATTTCATAAATTTGCTCATCTTTAGTCTTTAAATAAATATCAGCAAGTAAATCAAAACAAAATATATTTTGATAAGCATTTTCAACTAATTCATTCAAAGTATTCTCATCATGTTTTACTAAATATAAGCCTTTTAAAACAACATATCTAAATGTACCAGTTAATGTAGATAAAAATTCATCATTAATTCTATCAACATTTGTTAAACAGTCAATATAATAATAACAATTAACATTATGATTTAATATTTCATTTATTAATATTTCTTCGATTTGACTTTTTTCTTCTTGAGTTAATGTTTCAAAAAGTGATTTATCAAACGATGCATCATTCTTTTTTTCTAACAATTGATTTTTAATTAATTCAAAATTAGAAACTAGATTCGATTTTTTTTTATAACCTTTAATAATATTATCTAATAATTCTTTATTTTTTAACTTTTCTATCCAATTGCTTGGAATATTCTTTTTAGTATATACTAGACCGGCTAATGAACCACATATTGCAGCTACCGTATCTGTATCTTCACCAAGATTGACTGCCTTTAACACAGCATCTTCATATTTATTTGTAGTAAGTAAACACCAAATAGCAGCAGTTAATGTATTTACAACATATCCAGAAGAAGAAATTTCATTTTCAGATAAATTTGATAAATTTCCTTTTAAAATTTTATCATATTTACTTACTATATCTTTTGAAAAATATTTACTATAATCATTTCCTCTTACATTTATTAACGCAGCCATCTTACTATTGCCATTTAGTAATTCGCAAACATAATCACAATATATTAAGCAGCCAAGCTTACTTATATCGTGTGCATGTGTTAAAGATGATGCATTACTAATTATTTCAACACGTTCATCAGTAATTTTATTATCATGAACATAAAATGCTATTGGAATCATTCTCATAAGAGAACCATTACCATTATTTCTTTCACCTGTACCACCACATTTAACAGCTTCTACTTTATGTGAGTAATTTCTAATTGAATTAGCAGTTGTGTTTCCTATATCAAATACATTTCCATCAGCTGTATATTCTCCATTTTTATACCAAGCAACAAATTTGCTCATTATATCATCATAATCGATTTTACCACATGAATTAATGGAATCTTGAGTTGCAAGAACCATAGATGTATCATCACTCCAAGTTCCTTCTGGTACATTATGTGTTCCATAACCAACCATATCTACTACTGGGTTTTTAGATAGTGTATTTCTTGATTTAAATTCAGCAGGTACACCAAGAGCATCAGCAATAACAAATCCATACATAGCATCTTCTAATCTATTATTATTGTATAATGATTCTCTTTGCTTCTGTAATTTTTTTAAAACTACATTTGAGCCATATTCAACACCATCAACATGTTTTTCAATATGAAATGCATCATCCGCATCATAATTAAACCATCCTTTATTATTATTCATAATTGCTCCTTTCAATATATCCAATGCCTTTTTATATTTTTCTTTTCTTTGAATATCTTTTTCTGTAACACGATCAAGTCTTCCATCTTGCATATTATGTAATAAATCTTGTATCTTAACTTTAGAAGCAAGTTCATTTTTTGATATTCTATCTATATATACAAAATAATCTTCACCATCCCTATGTGTCAATAATTTTAATGTATCAATAACAGTAGCAGAAAATCCTTCATTTTCTAAATCTTCAAAAGTAACATCTGTATCTTCTACTATATCATGTAATAATGCGACAACACATTCATCTTCATTTTCTAAATTATATGCTACAGTAAACGGATGAAAAACATATGGAATACCAGATTTATCACATTGATTTTTGTGATGGTCAAACATATACTTCATAGCCTTTTTTGTCATTTCAGTATATATCATCTAGAGATTGCACTTCCTTTTAATTTATTCATTTCTTCAGACACTTCATCAAAGGAAACCGGTTCAATACTATATCCAGTATCATAAAAAGCATCTACAAAAAATGTTTCTTCTGCAAATACACCATCTTTATTTAATACTTCAAAGTAATCTTTATCAATTTCTTTTCTAAAATATATATCGTTCATAAACTTATAGTATTCGTACATATTTTCCATTTTCTCCACCTACCTATAATCATACCATATTTTACATAATTTATCTATATTTAGTGGTAACATAATTAATAATTTCTTCATTATTATTATTAAGTTTTTCTTCACTTACTTGCTCAAGAACATCCTTTAAAATAATACCAATAATTTTACCTTCAAAATTCATATTAATTAAGTCACGACCATTAATATCCAAATCTCTTATTTTTAACACTGGAGAAGATTTAATATATCTAACATACATCTCCCTTAATTTATTCAAAGCTTCAATTCTATCGGCTTTTTCTAAATTTTGCCCAAGTATATCACAAAGTTTCATATCAAATAATAATTCAATATCTTCTACACCAAATATTTTTAAAAATTTATTCATTCCATTTGACTTTTCGCTCAATATAACATCATGAAAAAAAATAAGTTTTTTTATCCTTTCAGTACTCGTATTATCCATTCTCATTCTTTTTGCAAAATTAATAAATTTTTCAGCACTTATTCTAGGATGACCATAAAAATGATCTATACCGTCTTCATCAGTAGTCCTACATTCTTTTTTCCCAGTATCATGAAAAATAATTGCATATCTCAAATCCAAATTTCTTTCACTACTATTTAACGAAATCATTGTATGATCAAATACATCATAAATGTGATATGGATTATTTTGGGATACTCCGCGTATATCGTCAAGTTCAGGAATGACAATAGCAAATATATCATAATACTTTTTGATTATATCACCTGGATTATCACACATAATAATTTTATTTAATTCAACCAATACTCTTTCACAAGCAACATTATTAAGTAAAGATTTTTTATTTAACATATGATTATATGTATTTTCATCGATTTCAAATCCTAATATAGAAGCAAATCTTATTGCTCTTAAAATTCTTAAAGGATCATTTTCAAAAGCAATACCACTTTTATCACTCAATGTAATAATTCTATTTTCAATATCATTTTTACCATTTAATAAATCAACAATATTTCCATCACTATCAAGAGCAATTGAATTAATAGTAAAGTCTCTATTTAATAAATCTTCATATAAATCTTTCCCTCTTATCATCGAAATTTCAATATCAATTCCATTTATTCTAACAATACCTGTATTTCTATGGTCATTTTCTCTCATTACGGTAAAATTAGGAATAATTTTTTTTATCTCCTCAAATGGCATATTAGTACACAAATCATAATCTTTATTTGTTCTTTGCATTATAGAATCACGTACAAATCCACCAATTACATATATATCATATCCCAATCCATTAACCTTTTTCATAATCGTTTTTACTTCTTCTGGAATACTAACCATAATATCAACTACTTTCGATATAATTATAACATATTAAAACAAAATAAAAAACTCTTAAAGAGTCTTTTTATTTGAATTAAATAAACTAACACCATCGTATAATAAACTATTTAATTCTTCAATATTTACATTCTCCTTATTTGTATAATCAATACTTTTTTTATATTTTTTACAATTTTCCTCTAAAAATGTCATTACAACACTTGAATCACTTAAATATTCATTCCCATTTCTTCTATATGTAATTAGATTATTAATTGCTATTTCAATACTCTTATTATCTCTTGCAAGAAATAACTGAGAAAAAGTACATTTTGGAAATTCATTGAATTCTTTCAAATAGTTCATCATACAAACTAATCTTAAACAAAAAATTAAGCTTTTAACAGGAATTTCTTGTAAATTCTTAAGTCTAGATAATTCTTTTTCTAATAAATTAACATATTGAATAATATATTTATCATAAACAAAATGTTTATTAACATATTCTTTTAGCCTACTAATATATTCCGAATCTCCATATTCTAATGTAGAAAATAATGATTCACAAACTATAACATTATGTTTTGCAACCATAGATAAAAATCTACCTATATCCCACCCTTGAATGTCATATTTATTTTCTATTGGATAACTTATATTTTTTTCTTTTTCATCAAGTCTAACATAATCAAAAATATCCCTTGTATAAATAAATCTTAAATCGTGATCACTATCTTCCACATTATAACCCCAATTTCTACTGCCAATACTAAACCCACCGAGAATTCTTACATTCTCGGTAGATTCTATAGTTTCAAATCTTTCTTTATAAGCTTCCATCTTTAACTATGCCTTTTTTTTGAAGAATAATTTTTTTCGAAGAATTCAAATTCTTCATTTGTTAGCGAATTTACTCTAATGAAAATTAATACATCATTATCATCATAATAATATTCTACTCTACCATCTTCAAAATAAGATGTAGGCTCTAATTTATCACTCAAAATAATATTAAATTCATCTTTATTATAATTCAATACAAATGATAACTTTTTTTCATCTTTGCAGTAAAAACTAGGAAAATATCTTTTTTCTAACTCATTATCTTTATAACTCGGTAAAAATAAATTTTCATTCAGAATACTTTCTGCATAAACAGACTCAATAGATGAAATAGCAGAAGTAAATGGATCCATAGTAATTTCAAGATTACTATTATTATCACCTAAAACTAAAGTTGACGTGGAACTTTCTGGAACACCAGCATCAATTCTAAAAACATTATCATCATTTACTATAAAATTGTTTTTCATATACTCTCCTTATTTAAAAATTTCATAATCCTATTATACACTTCTTTTCTAAAATTTTCATCATTAATATAATAAGAAATTGCTCCATCAGGATTACTTAAATATTCCCATATAGATTCTGGATCAGTATTTATTGGAAGATTCTTTTTCTTTGCATCTTTCATTCTTTTGATAATACCTTCAGTTTGATGATTAAATAAAGTTTGTAAAATATTTTCGGAACCTTCATATACTTTATCAGCAGGCATAACATGGAATAACACCGCGTCAATATTGGTACCATCTGCTTGACCTATAAAATCATCATCTTTAGGTGGTCTAATTAAAATTTCAACAATAAAACTAACTTCAGGATTAATAGAAGCTTGTATAGGTATAGGCATTCCAATACCATCAGCATTTGGATTCTCTATTAAATTATCACCATTAAAGTACTTTTCAATAGCATTTTTCATCAAAGCATCTTTTGCTTCTTTTAATTTAGTAACTAAATCTATATATGTTAATCCAACATCACTTAACTTAGGATCTATATTAGAATCAGAGAAATCAAGTTTTTGTAATCTTTCTATTATTTCAGGATACAAATTAGTAGCTTTTAATAAATTAATAGCCGTTGAAATACCTTCCTTATTACAAATATTAGATATTTCATGATAGAAACCTGAAGATGATTCAAGTAGATTTACTAAATCATTACCCAATTTTATTTTTTGCTCTGGTGATAAATTCAAATTATCAAAAAGTTTATCATATATTTTTGCATTTGTACCATTTTCAAAATAATCATTTAATCTCTTTGCAAAATTTAATGGAACAGCTAATTTAGAAATTATATCACTATTAGCATACTTACTAAATGCCTCGATAATTGCATCTGCTATTCCTTCACTATATCCCATACTAATAAGATTTTTACTTAAAGCAGATTTAAAATCTTCTGCTGAATACTTTTTAACAAATGTAGGTATTTCTACAAAATGTTTTAATGCTCCATTATAAGCTATCTTAGAATCATTAGTATGTTTACCCTTTAATAAAACTGATTTACCATTTATTGTAACCACTGGATCATCAGGATATTCACCAACTTTTAAATCTGACAATAACTTATGGGTTGAACTCATAGGCTTACTTGGTTTTAGCATTGAATCAAAAGATGAGGGAGGAAGCACATCATCAATTGTTAATCCGATTATACCTTCTGGTATAGTTATTAATTTTTGATATGCTTCTCTTATCTCACACGCTATATCCTTTTGTTCTTTAGTTGTAAAACTATTTCTAATAATTTCATAATATATATGTGTTAAATCTCCTTTTACTTGATATGAAGCATCCGTATGAAATTGAACTTCTAATATAGTTCCATCTGGTGCAATAAAATTAGTATTTATTCCTTTATATGTATTTGTATGCCATGTATTTCTAAATACTTTTAGTTTATAACCTTTGTCAATTAAATTTTTAATTGTATATTTTACTTGCTCAACATAATTAGATTCGTCACACACTAATGTGTATCTGATACTATCTGCTATTTCATCAGCAATACTTTCTAATGATTTAACATTTGCAGTTTTTAAACTCATTAAGTGAACACTTAAGATTTTTCTTGATAAACTTTCAATTGATTTAAGACTATGTTCAAGCCCAATAAGTTTTGAACCATTAATAGCAAGTGATTTCATATCTTCTGTAATATTACTTTCGATTGAAGATGCTTTTTCAAATAATGATTTAGCAAGTTCATCAGCTTTAGCTTGAAGTAAAGGAGTAATAAGTTTTGTATCATTACTTGTTTGAGAGCCCGATTCATGTAAATTCATTCCAGTTTTATTAGTAACATCAATCAATTCTGATATTTTTTCAGATAGGAAAATATCATTTTCTGTTATTGAATCAAATAACACACTTTCGCTTATTAATTTTATATTTGCAGGATTTATGTTACCAAATCCATTAGAATCAATTAAGTATGTTAATCCATCAGCTCTAACAGAATTGAATATAACTTCATTTCCATCAACATCTATTCCCTTTAATATTTCAACACTTACACCTTTAAGTTCAAGTTTATCCATAATTTCATAGAATATTTCTGTAAATGCAGCATTTGTCCCTTTAAGAGTTAATAAAGCATTTAAGTCAGGGTTACCAACTGTACTAAATGAATAATTATGAATTAAATAATCATATACAAACTTAATAGTTTCAGTTTTTGTAAATTCACTATTTACTTTAGCGATTAGTCCATTTACAATATCAACTATTTTAATTAATTCAGACTTTCCATATACATAATTACTCTTACCATAACTTATTTGAACATCATCATTCAATTTAGATAATAACTCGCTAGTAACTTTAATATCATCATCGAATATGATTATTGCTTCAGTAGATTGATTAATTGAAGTAATTATATCATCACTTATTTCATTTACTTTAATTATATCAGCAACACCATCAGAATCAAAATCAACTGTTTCGACCTGTTTTGGAGTAAATTTTTGATTATTAGATGGATTAGCAATATTACTTAAATATTTTTGAACGTATTCAACTGGAATACTTTTAATAATCTTTCTAGCATCATTTGTTCTAGTAATTAAATCAACATTTCCAGTTGCAATATATTTATTAAATCTTGCTATTGTTTCTTGATATCCAAATTTATTAACCATTGTTGTAAATGCACTTTCTAAACTATTTATACATTGACTATAAGAAACATTTGATAAAGTATTATCAATAATCAATCCTTGTGAATTATCACTTATATGTACAATATTTGATGTTTTTCCAAATAATTTACTTAATAATTCACCCGAATTATTAGTAGAGCGAACTGCTGTTATAGCAAAATCAAATGATTCATTTGTCATAAGAGTTCTAAACCATGCGTTCTTAATATCATATATTGTATAACCTTGTTGAGTATATGATTTAATAAGGTTACTATCAAATCCAACTTCAAGTAAGCGTTTATTAACCTCACTTCTTGTCATTTTAGAATTAAAACCTAACTCATTATCTAAAAACAGATTAAACATATCTATCAATACTTTCGCTCTATTTGGATATTTCTTGAAGAACTTAGAAGTATCTGTGATAAATAAACTTACACTTTCAGCAAAATCTTCAGTAAAAGCATTATCACCATATGATGAAACACTATTACCATCAGCCGCTATAGCATTTGACCAATCACTATTAGTTTTTGTCATATATCCTTTATGACCATATATTTGTTTATATATTTTTGAATCAATACAATGTCCAAGCTCATGAGAAATTATATCTTTTTTGGGTGTATAATTCCAAATATTTACTTGTCCAAACCCACCAGTTGCAGCAGAACGGAATTTTTTCTTTATATCTTTATTATATTCACATGCCCAATAATCATCAAATGGATTATTAGTATCATATACGCATAACTCTTTAATTGACAACCTTAATACGTAAGGTAATGAATCTAATAATTTTTTAGTCTGATCAACTCTATTTAAAGTATTAGATAAATTGTTATGATTAGAACAGTATACATTAATATTTATACCTTTGTAAGTAATTGTTTGAACTCTATCTACTCCAATTTCATATTGTTTCTTTTGAGCATCTCCAAAATGATCTGCAACATCTTTAACTATATTTTCAACAGACATATTAGCATAATATAAATTAATTTGTTTAAGCAGATTTATTACATTAATATATGTAGATGAACTAGAATCACTACTCTTAAATATTGAAATAAGTTCTCTAGTAGATAATTTAATTAATTCTGAAACTTGTTTTACAGCCAAGAAATGATTATTTGAATCAGCACTATCTAATCCAAGTAAATTGCAACATTCAATCTTATCAAAACTTGTATTCTTTAAATAATTATATATTCTAGTACTTGTTGCTAAATCAAATTTTATATTTGAAGTAATATTAGCTGGTAAATTTCCTAGAAGTTTTATTTTCAAATCAACTGGAATATTCGAATTAAGTAAATCACCCAAATATTGTGCATTATTTATTGCAAAATTATTTACAATTGAAATTGCACTTTGAAAATTTTCTTGACATAGTATTTGGCTAATTATCATTATACCATCTTGAACAAAATTAGAGTCAAGTTTATATGAAGTAAAATTATTTGATATAACAGCTAATAAATTTTCCATATTATCTATTGTTATTAAGATATTTTGATATCCCATTGATTTAAATAATTTAATAGCTTCAGATGTCAAGAATTTATTACCCTGTTTTAAAATTATATTATTTACGACTAAATTATAAAATTCTGACATGAATTTTGGATTATCAGTATAACTAAATGCAACTCCCTTTTTAAATAAGTTAAATGCAAATTGTGAATCTGTTACATAAATTCCATTCAATAAGTTTAATTTACCTACTGAACTTAAATAATCAATTGCGTCTAATTTAATCTGTATATTAGTTTTTGAATCTTTTAAGAATGAACTATTTCCAACTTCTAACATAGTTCTAGAAGCAATTACATTTGATGTAGCAAAATCAGCTACAATATGTCCTTTATTTTGATTAATTAATTCTGCAAAGAATGATTTTTGCTCTGTAGATGTCATATATGTATTTAAAACATCGTTTGCATATTTAATACCATAAGTATTATGAATATGTAAAATAGTATTATAAATAACTTCAGGTTCAATATTATGATTTTTTAAAAATGTGAAATCTCCCTTTTCTACTAATAGTTTAGCAGCAGTAGTAAAGTGTGAAGCCATTTTTACTACATTAGAATAATGACCATTGTCTAGTGCTTCTTTAAACAATTTTATTTGTTGTGCTTCTGTTAAATTTAAACTATTAATTGCGCCATAATCTCCACTATTTAAATAATTTAATGCAGAGACAAGTGGATCAGTTTTAGTAGCATTAGTTGTTACAGTTTGAGCAGTAACATTTACCATACTACTGGAAGAATGATAAGGAGCTAAATTAATTATGATGTTACCTACTGGACTCTTTTCAACACTTTCAATTTTAAAATATTGACCAGCATTAAGTAATAACTCTCCTTCAGACTTACCATATTTAGATAACTTCATCACATTCGCAAATTCAATAGATTCATCACATTTTATTTTAAAGAATACAGAATCAGGGGAATAATATGGAATATTAGAATCATCATTTATAGATGTACTTGTAAAAGAATCAAATACAAACTGATCACGTTTACTTCCATCAGGATATGTAGTAAGTGCCTTAAATATTTCTTCAGCACTTTGTTCTGCTGTGAATCCAAATTGTTTTGAAATTGTTTTAATTCCTTGCTTCCTATATAACATAATCCCCTTGTTTACTGTAGTTCGAGAAAACTTAGATATTGCTTGAATTATTACTTCAGCAGCTTTAGTTTGATATGCTAGATATGCTTGATATAAAATATCTACTTCGCTACCTATAAAATCAGTGTAAGGATCAGTTCCAATAATTTGTTTATAATAAGTAAGAATTTGAGATTTATATGTATTAACAAAATCACTTACTTTAATTGTCGTTGCAGAACCAGAATAAGCATTATAAAATGTTAACTCTGTATTATCTTTTGTGAATTGACCTCTTAAAATTGCATTAACAGATTTATAATTTCCTGGTTTCTCTGGATAATCACCTGTATAATATTCAATAAAGCTTTTTTCAACAGGAGATAATGAAGCAACCCAAGCGTCTGTATCTGCAGAAAAATTGCTATTGAATAAATCTAATTTTTTTGAATATGATATGAAATCAATTGTTTTAGTTTGAGTGGCTGTCACAGTTCCTATATTTGTAACACTATTTTTATTTGCATTTATTACTTGTACATAATCAGAAGGAGTAACACCATTTAATAAATCATTCATCCAACTTGCTAGTCTCTGTGGAGTTAATAAACTTTGCATTCCATTATTTGCCATGTAATTATATACTTGACTCATTAATTTCAAATCTATTAAAACCTCAGATTGAGTTGCGGTTGAAAATGCTCCTAAAGTATTGAATTTACCAGATTTAAGCAATGTTGGAAGTTCGACGCTCAAGAATAAATTTCCAAATCCGCTAGCAGTATCATTATAAACAAATTTAATATAGTCACTAACAGATGCCTCTATTACTGCATTTGCATATATTTCTGACATATTTCCCCAAAATGTTTCAAGTCCTTGGTTTCCTGCAAATTGACTTTGTCCATCATACCAATTAGGGAAAATCATTTGTAACATATATACTGAATCTTCAGTGAATGTTGAATTTTCTATTGTTATGTAATTAGCAGATAATGAAATATGATCAACTTTTGTCCAAAATACAGGGTCGATACCACTTGAAATAGCATTCTTAATATTTTGTTTAACATATGGTTCAAGAATTTGTTTAAATTTATTCCAATCTTGACTACCATATCCATCTTGAACAAAATTAGGACCAAGTAAAGCTTCTGTAAGAGCATCTATATCAGATGAACTTATGTTAAGACCAATTCCCATGGATGAACTTGATAAATTACTTATTTCCATTCTTATTTCATCGTATAACTTTGCTCTTAATTCACTATTGTTAGCAATAATAGTTTCTAGCGTTGCATTTAATAATACTTTATTTCCATCAAATATACTATTTCCTGTTAAGTTAAGTAAATCAAACATACCGAAATTTCCAGAAGACATAAACGATTCAATAACTTTTACAGTGGATTCAACTGATTTATCATATTTAAATAATTCAGTCAATGCATCATTTACATCACTATAATTTGCATTGAGTACTTTATCAACATGTGATAATGATGCAACATTTTCATCACTATGATTTTCATTAAGCGAATTATCAGTATGGGATGATAATGTATCTCCATTATCAATCTTAACTATGTTCTCATCCTTATTAATTGAATCCCCTAATTTCTTAAACTCATCAACAAATTTATCAATCGCTTGTTTACTAAACTCTATAGTTCCTTGATATAATCCTGTAATATAATCAACTATCTGTTTACCCAAATTTTTTAACTTAGTTGATAAATTAGTTTTTTCAGATATAGTTAAATTAGATTTATCAAATAATTTTGTCGTTAATTTAAATATAGATTCAAAATGATTAGCAACAATACTTCCGTTTTCAGTATTATTAAATCCATGTACAACATCTGATTTTGATAAGAATGCATTTTTAACACTTTCAATTAATGAATTAACATAATTTTTAACTTTTGATTCAAATTCAGTTGTTTTTGAGTCAACCGATTTAATAAATTCATCTAAATTACTTAATGAATCAGATATGTTAAATATATTATTAATACTTAAATTAATACCATCTAGTTTATCAAACATATTTTGTAAATTGATTGATTCTTGTAAATTACTGAAGAAGTTAGTTAAAGACTTAGTAATTTTAGCAAACATACTAACTGTTTCAATTTCTTCAAATTCAGCACCTAAAATATCATTCTCCATACTCATTAAATCATCAGTTTTTGTATCAAAAAATATTTTGAATACATCAGATAATGTTTGTTTAAATGTGCTTAATTCTTCTTTAACTGATGCTATTTCTTTTGGATCAATCTGTGGTTTAGTTGACTTTAAATTTTCAATAATACTATTTAATTTAGTTTGAATTGAATTAGCTAAATTAACAAGCGCATTCTTAGTTTTAGCAGGAAGATTTTTAAGACCTTCTAATGATTTACTGAAATCTTTAAATGTCTGAGATATTTCATTAATAAATGCATAATTTGATAAGATTTCAGCAATACTATTCTTGATTTTTTCAGATATAGTTGATTTTAAATTTTCAATATTTTCAATATTAGTTTCTTGAGAATTAATTTCTAAAATTAATTCATTAACTGAATCATTAATTTCATTCAATTTAGAATCAATTTCAATAGAAGCATCACTATTAGCACTTGAAGATGTAACTCCATCAAAATCCACAATTTCAATCTCAGGTGTATCAACCTTAAATTTATTTAGCATATCATTATATTCTGTTTCTAATTTAATTAATTTTTCATTTATCTCTGCTTTTAATGATTCACTAATTTCACTAGAAGATTCTATGTTAGATTTCATTTCTTTAATACTTTCTAATGATTCTTTAATTTTACTTTCATCATTACGTACTGAATCATCTGTTTTTTGTTCATTTAGCTCTTTTGTTTTTTCTTCTATTTCGGCTATAAATTCTGAATTATCAATAAAATGAACACCTTCAGTTGATTTTGTTATTTCTTCAATCTTTGCTAAACAACTAGATATACTTTCATTAATATTTATATATGATTTTGATATTTCATCAATATTGCTATTAATACTTATTTTACTACTTTCTATATATGAATTAATATCATTTATTTGTTTTATTCTAGATTCGATTGTATTTTGAAGTGAAATTAATTTTGTCTTGATTAATTCTAAATCACTATCAGTTTTTGAAGTAACATTTCCAATTATATCATTTGCTTTATCAATTAACTCTTTACTAGTTTTATTAATCATTTCTAGTATCTTAGTTTCACTTCTTATAAAGCTATTTATTGTAGTTTGAACTAATTTTATTTTGTCTGTTTCACTTAATGAAGAATCATTTAAGATATTTTCTATTACTTCATTTGGAAGCATATTATTTTCTAATAATTCAGTAACATTTTCGTTATTGATTTCATTTGGGCTTAAATTGATTTTATCAGTATTCAACTGTTTAATTAACATTGTTTGTGTAAATAATCTTAATGTATCTGATACTACATTATTTACTCTTGTTTCTAATTTTGCCTTATTTTTATTAACATTATCTGTATTTAAATTTGAAATTATTCCAATTAATACTGTATCTTTTACTGTATTAATAACTTCCATTACTTCGGCTAATACTTCTTCATTATTTAGAACTTCAGAACTTACATTATTTAATACGGTATTTAACGATGCCTCAGTTAATTCACTTAAACTTCCTTTTTGAGTAAGTTCTGATACTACTTCTGTGGATACACCATTAGATTTTATATTTTCAAGTATTTTTTCTACTGCAGGTGTTGCTTTAGCAATATCTTTTGATTTTATTTCTGTTTCCTTACTTGTTTCAATATTAGTATCTTTAACAATTTTTTCACTAGTTTCTTTGAAAATATTAGACTTACTCTTTATTAATTCAGTTATATAATTACGATTACTTGCATCTTTAATAATAGAGGCAGCTCTTCTAATTAAGCTACTTTCATAATCATTGACAGTTTCTTCATCTAGTTTTTCAACAAAATCTTTAAAATTTTCATTTGTAAGTATTTCAAGTCTTTTAATTATATCTTTTGCAAATAATTGGATTTCCTCTTGCGTCATATTTTCATATAAATAATTAAATGCTTCTTTACTTAATTTTGATAATTTTACTTTTGAATCACTTAATACTTCATTAATTTCACCTTTAATTGATTCTAATGATTTTATTTCTTCTTCATACTTAGCTTTTCTTTGACTTTCTTTTCTGACTTTGTCTTCTGATGTCTTATTAGATTCATCTATTTTTTTAATTTCTGCATTTAATTCATTTATTCTATTATCGATATTATCATTTACTTTTCCTTTAACTTCAGATATTTTTGCTAAACGCTCTTCTCTCTTCAATTTGATACTATCTATTTTATTTTTTATTAATTGTATAATATTCAAATCTGAATATACTTTTTCTCCCGTTGCTTCTTCTACTTCGTATTTAATTTCTGCATATTCTTCAACTGAATTTACAAGTATACTATCAGTTTTTTCTTTTAATCCAATATTTTTTTCTTCAATTGATTTTATTCTTTCTGCTAATTTACTCCTATATTTATAAATAGTATCAATTGACATATTTTCAATCATTGTTGCAAAATTTTGATCTGATAATACATCTAATTTAGACATAATTTCTTTACTAAATAATGTTAAATTTTCTTGAGACATTGAATTTACTAAATAATTAAATGAACCATTACTCAAATCACTAATACTTTTAGATGAATCTTTTAATGTATTTAAAATTTCAATACGCATATTTCTAAACTGCTCTATTTTAGCTTCTAAATTATTGATTTTTCTTTGAGTTTGTTCAATTTTATCTTTAGCTTTAGCATTTTCATGTTTAGGTAATTCTTCGATTGTTTTTCTGATACTTTCAATTTCTGTTACTAATTGTTTATCAATATTTTCAACCAATTTTTCTCTTTGTACTTTTTTATTTTTTTCCACTTCTTCTTTTGATTGTTTTGCCTCTTTAATTTTATTCTTTATTGACTCTATAAGTCCAGGCTTTTCATTATTCATTTCAAACAAATCAGAAATCATATACTTTGTACTATATAATTCAAAAATACCTTCATAAAATTTTTCAGGCGTTATTTTTTCATTAACACTATCCAATAATGAACTTTTTATCGCTTCATCTGTTACATTATCTATATTAGATATCAAATCTAATTTATAAGCATTTGTAAATGCTTTACTAATTTTAGCATAAAAATCTTGTAAATTACTCTCATCAATACTACCAATTCTAGCAACTATTTCATTACTAAATAAATCTAACATTTTAGGAGATGCCTTAGAAATAAAATAATTAAATTCACTATCCGATAGATAGTCTAACCCTTGTTCAGGATTCATGAATAAATCATACATCTTATATCTAGACACTTCTGATTCTAAATCACTTATTTCTAATGCCAAACTCTCATTTTCAGCTTTTAATTGATTTATTATTTTTTGTGCTTTGCTAGTTATTTGTGCTTTTTGAGCTTTTGTTGCTGGCTTTCCATTAGAAGCTACATAACCATGACTAACAGATTCAATAATTGCCTCTTGTTCTTTTATTTTATTATTATTACTTTGAATACTATCTGATTTAGTAGTAATTGATTTTAATATCTCATCAAGTAATTTCTTTAACTCATCATCTCCATAATCGGATAAATTATCAAATATCTCATCAATAGATGCTTCAATTTTAATTGCTTTTTTCTGATCTCTAATTTGTTTTTCAAGATTTTTCTTGCTTTGTTTTAATGTCGTTAATTTTTCCTTTACTCTTTGTGTCTCTTTATGTATTTCTTCTTGTGTCATTTCGGTATTATTTGCTAAATTATTAAGATATTTAGTAAATCGCTCAATTTTATTATTTATTTTATTCAATTGTTGTTCATTAGTTTTAACTGTAACTGATGTAAATATTACATGTTCCGCACTTAATCCTGCTATTTCAGTAGCATTCATTGTTGAAACAATTTCTGTAAACATATTTAATGCGATTTCTTCTTTAGATAAAGGGTCAGTTTTATTAAATAATTTATTCTCATTACTTCTTTCAACTTCCTTAGTATAACTTTCATAAATTGAATCAAATCTCGGATCACTCATTATTTGTTGTGTATAAATATTTACATCAGTAATACCAGCATTTTTTAAACTTTTAGCATAATTTGATAAAGCAACCATATTTCCTGGTAAATTATAATAATTTTTTAAACTTTGACTCATTCTATTTTGAATAAAATTACTATATGTATCGGTATTCTTGGTATTTATATAAGACACAGTGTGTACTGCTGAACTAGGCGCACCTGTGACTAGTGAAGTTGCTGCACCATACAAACCAGCTTGAATAGCTTGATTCCAATCAATCTTTTCTCTATTCTCAAAATACCATTTAAAATAATTTTCCGAGTTATTTTTTTGATTACTAACCCAATCTTCATATAATGTACCTTCATCAAGTTTTTCTTGATTTAATTTTAACCAATTATCAAATGATAAATATGAATTACATAATACCTGACTATCTAGTGAAACAAAACTATTATTTTTTTCTTCCATATCATTTTCATAATATTTTTTGTAGAATAATTCTTTTAAAGCCTCATTATCTCCATTATCAATAATATCCTTTATTCTATTATACTCTAGTATATTAAATTCTCCGAAATTACTTAACCATGTTCCAATTATTTCTTGAGAAAATTCTTCAAAACCCTCACCTAATGCTTCTATAAATTGTTCATAAGCAAAAGTTTTTAAAGTTCCTTTTACAGTCGCTCCAAGTGCTTTTGCAAGAGCTTCTTTAACAACCTTAACTTGAACACCACCCAAGAATTTTGAACCTAAAACAGCCTGTAATCCTACTTCTGCAATACCAGATATTACTCCAAAAATTATTGCCCATTCTTTATCCATTCCATCTTGCATAAATCCTTCAGTTGCATTACCTGCTGAAGTAACAAACATAACTGCACTACCTAAATAAGCACCAACACCTGGAATTAACGCCGATAATACAATAGTAGGTGCCATATTAACAATACTTGTTCCAATATTATATGTATGATATAAAAATTTAGTATCTCTTTCTTGTGATAAATAATTACCAACAAGCATATTATGATAATCCGCTCTATTTTTGATACCATCAGCATCAGCAAAATTTACAAATCCATATTTAATTTGATTTCCACCAGCTTTTGCTGCTTCCCATAAGGTCCACCCAAAATCTCCAACAGCATTAAAGGCTTTACCAAAAAAATTCGTATCAGATAAATTAAATATAGTAGTAAGATAACTATCATCTTCATATCTTTGTTTTGTAACTGCAAATGAATTTCTTGCTAATGAAAAACTTCCTGCTTCTACCATGCTTTTAAAATATCCATCAAATTCATCCGGATTATTGTTATATATATAACTTAATCCTTTTCTCATATATTCAGAATTTTCATTTAACGCTTTTACATAATCTTTTTCATTGGTAGTTAAAAAATACTTATAAGAATTATAAATATCTGAATTTAACGACATAAACACTGCAATTTCTTGTGAAGATGGATATATAGCATTTCCATCTTTATCATAATAGCAGATATATTCACTACCATCATATTCGTTATATTCTCTATTGCAACTTGCAATTCTACCTTGAAAATTATTGTCTGTCATTCCTGCTAATTCTATTGTAAGCATAAGTATTTTATTTGTTTTCTCATCATTGTATGAACTAATAATTCCCATAGTATTTTGAAGTTCATCATATGTTTGACATTTTTGTAAATCTTCATATGCTGAATTCAACAATTCATTAAGATTTTCTAATTCTTCATTATTATAATGCTTTTGTGTATATTCTTCAACAAACTCTTCATCAAATTCACTAAGTTTAAACATATTATTATTGATGTATTCTTTAGCAAACTCGTTTTTTTTCTCTATGAAAGCCATTCTATATTTATCTTGGTTTTCTTTATTATAAATGTAATCGTGTTGGTCATCTCCAAATTGAGCACTAGCTTGATCTAATAATCCTTTATATCTCTCTTGTTCATCCTTTAATGCTTGACTTCTATCATTCTCACTTCCTGTCCAATCATAAGGATCTACATAATCTCGTTGATATTCATAATTAGCTTTTGCTTCTAAGTATTCACCATAAACATTTGCATAGTCAACTCTCATCTTATTATAGTCAAACATCAAGTCCATACTATTAGACCAAGTCATTATATTGCCATAACTACAGCTTAAACTTGCGGCTAATTCTTCACCTATATTTATATATTCTTTCTGATTTTCATCTATAGACTTTGTATATTTTAGTGACTTTATATCTTCAAGTTTTTTACCATCTTCTACATCTGATTTTTGTTTGGCCTCTTTATATATGTAATCTTCATAATTGCTATTATTTACTAAGTCTATATAAGTATTCAAATAAGAACTCAAATCATTATCACTAGCTTTTAATTCTTCAAATAAATCAAATAGCATATTATAATCTAATTTATTAGTTTCTTTATCAAAAATTGTTTCTTCATTATCCTCAGTTATTTGTTTTACTATATCGTTAATAAATACTTGATATGTATTTACTCCAGAATATTCAGAACACCACATTAAATTAAATGTATCGAGATTTGCTTCGGCTTGTACACATCTATCTTTAGCCTTTTTTACTTGATCTAGTATTTCATTATATTCTTCACTAGTATAAGGGCTTTCTGTAATAACAACATCACCCATTGCAGTTAATACTTTTGGTGTTTCTGAAACCTCTTCACTATCATTTCCTGTAAATTGTTTATCATAATCAAAAAGTTCTAAAGCAATATTATAATTTGGTAGTGCATCATCATAATAATCATAAGTAAGCATGAATTGCTCTTCAAATTGATTAACTATTAACCTTTGCTCACTCGTACGACTTTCAACTATAGAATGATACATATCTACATTCCAATTTATAAACTTATATCCTTGTGCATCTTTAACTTCTTCAATACTTTTATTTTCTGGATCTATATACTCATATCTTGTTTCAAAGTCTATTGGGATACCATTATCATTATAATAACCTTGTATTACGCCTTGTTGCAATAGATCATATATATAATCACCAGGATAGTAATTTTGATTCTTATCATAAAAATGCCCAATAGCATTTGTTATTAAACCTAATACTTCTTCATTACCTTGTTCTGCTTTTCCTAATTCTTGACCATAAATAACTAATTCCAATTGTTTTTGACTATCTGTTTTATCTTCAGGATTAATATAATTACCATTCTCATCTTTTAATCCATCTTCAAGTTGTTGAATTGAAAAATCTTGAAGAGTTGTTTTATTATCATATAAAAGTCCATTTTCTAAAATTCCATTTCCTAAACCTACCCATAATCCAGCGGCCACACGATCAAGTCTTTCTTTTTCCATAGAAGATACTTCTTCAGGTGTAAGTTTAAGTCCTCCTGTTATTGATTGATACACTTTATATGATGTTGTATTTTTATAATCATAATCAGCTTTTTGGGTTTCATCTGCTGCTCTTTGTGCATAATCAGCTGCTACTGTAGAATACTCACCTATCATAGTTTTAATTTCTTCAATAGAATTTGCATCTCCTAGTCCTATTAATTTCATAGTTTCTGCTAATTCTGATAGATATTGTTCCTCACTATATTCAGCACTTGATTCATAATAGCTAAGTCTTTCTACCAATCCTACCTTAATATTTTCTTCAATTTCTTCTTGTTCTAATCCCTCAGTTACTTGATTCCACACTTTATCTAATGAAGAAGCTAAGTCTCCTACAAATCCATTATCGCCATAAAAAGCATTAAAATCTGTTTTTAAATTTATATTACCTTGCTTATCACTTATAATATTACCATATGTAAAAATATTATTTGCTTGATTATTGAATATTGATGCTAAATTACTTGATAAATTTTGCATATTATAGCCATTATAACTACACTGTGAAATTGATTTTAATTGTTGAATTGCAGCATTAACACAAAAATAATTAAAGTAAAAATCTATATTACCATTATTTTGATAATAAACATTTGAACTATCTGTATCTTCTTCAATTGCACCAATATTTCCATAACCATCAAAGTTATCTATATTATCTTCTGATATTTCATCTTCTTCTACTTGTTCATAATTTTCTGTTTCATTGTCTTCTAAATTTTCTGTCTCATTGTCTTCAAAATTCTCTGACTCATCGTCTTCTAAATTTTCTGTCTCATTGTCTTCTAAATTTTCTGCTTCTTTATCTTCCAAGTTAGAATCATTCTTTTCTGATTCTTCTAACTCATTTTTTTCTAGAGTGTCTTTTTCTTTAGTATCATCAACTACTTTATCTTCTTTTTTTTCAACATCTACTTTATTTTTATCATCATTAGAACTAGTGTTTTTTGAAACTACCTTTTTTGTTGAATTTGTATTTTCATTGATTTCTAGTCCATCATTATAATTTTTTGACTTGTTTACACTTGCATCATTTTCAGCAGATAAATCTATATTTGTATCCTCTACTATTATATCTTCATTAGAAAATAATTCATCAATTAAAAAATTATCGTCTGCTTTAGGTGTATCTTCAACTATAGTAGTATCTGCAATAAAATTTTCTCCAATTTTATCAATTGATTCTGGGTTGGATTTTGCAGATAAATTATTATTATCTTTAAATAGTTTACTTATCCCAACAGCAGAAAGGCCAGCGGCTACTGTTGAACCCCCAGCTATTGCTATATTTTTTTTATTTATATGTTGACCAATTCCATTTACATATCCGCATTTAGGACACTCTTTAGAACCATCTGATAATTCATATTCACAATTAACACACTTCATATTTCACCAACTATCATTTTAATAAAGCAACATTTTTTATACTAGAACCATTATAATTGCGATGATCATAAACTACTTGATTTTTAATTCTGCAAGCCTCGCAATCTCCAGTATCAGGGGGATCATTTATAATCATTTGTTGTTCAATTATTTCTTCCCATATCAAACTAATCATTTTTTGTAATTCTTCTTGTCTTGCATCTAGTTCACTAGCAATATTTTGCATATTTTTTATTTGGCTTGATAATCCACCTGAATTTCTAAATTGTCCGCCTTCACAAAATGGTTCTCCACCAGAAATAAATCCAACTGAAAGATTAGAATATGCATCAGTTACTTTCTCAATTGCACAAGAAAGAACCTTGTTACAAGAAAATACTTTCTCTTTTTCTTCTGCAATTTCATCTTTTTTATTTCTTAGTTCTTTTATTTTAGCACTAGCTTCTTTTACATGTTGTTCTCTAATGTGTATGCACATAAATATCACCTCTTCTTATTTCATAAAAAGAACAATTTCTTATTCTGCTTATGAAATAAGAAGTTTTTCAACTTCTTATTTTATTACATAGTGTAATTTTGAATTGCTGTTTGAATACTTGTTGAAACAGTTGCTAATGTTTCTTTATATTGATTAGAACTATTTAAGAAACTATCAAATGCATCGATTGCTTCTTGTCTTCCAGTTCCTGCTTGCCAATTATCCATAATAGCACTATAGTATCTTTTTACTTCTTGAATAAAATTATCTATAGCTCCATTAGCAGCGTCTACTTTAGCTCGTCCATTAGCAGCATCTGGTGTAATATTAATTGTATCTCTTGTATCACTATAATCTTCCATAATAGCTTTTTCTTCGCAAGAGATAGCACCAAACATTTCCATACCAGCACCATTTGAATTTTGGATTTGTCTATAGTTAGCAGCAATCTTAGATGCTTCAACAGCTAATTGGCCTAAAGTATTTCTAATACCTACCATAGCATTGTGTACTCTTACTATATTTTGAATTTGTACACCAGCATCTTTTCCTTCCCAACATCCTTTTAAAATTTGAATTCCGCTTGCTAAATTAGCAATAAGTGTCTCAGCGCTATAATCTGATGTTCCAATAACAACATTATTAAATAATGCATAAGCATCATCATGTAGTGCTTGAACACTATTAACCTTATGATTCATTTATCTTTTACCTCCTACAATAATTGTACAATTTATCAAGTATTATTGCAAGAAAAATATTATAATATATTTATAAAAAGTTAAGCATTTCTACTTAACTTCATTAATTAATTTAACCTCTATTGGTAAACCATTTTTAATAACAATTGCTCTAGTATTATCAATATTTCCAAGACTAGTTCTTTGTATAGATGTTTTAAGTACGAATTGTTGATATAATCCACCACCAATCCAAATACCATTATTACCATCAAAATTGCTCTTATACCATTCATCAAATTCATATTTTTTAAATGATATTGGTATATCTATAAATATAAAGTTGATTTTAGCATATTCTTTATTATCAGTTAAAATCTTTTTAAATTTAGTTTTATGTTCATCATCTAATTTATTAAAGAATTTTTCAAAACCAATAACCATAATTAGTGTGTTTTTTACATTTTCTATTGTTCTAAAATTCATATCATTATCAATTAATACTTTCTGAATATTTTCATTTATATTATTAATACTATCTATTAATTTATTATAATCTTTATTAATATAATTGATTTGATATTCAAATTTTTCAAAATAATTTACTGCATCGACTACACTTACACCAAAAGAATTATTATTCATAGATAATACTTTAGTCACATTATTAATAAATAAACTTGCATTTTCAATTTCAGATGCACTAATAATATTACAGCATTTCTTTTTAAAGTCATATAACATACTATTAAGAGTTTCTGATGCAATACCAATAGGTACACTATCTAATCCCAAATATTTATCTTTAAATCTAGATATTTCTATTTTATCTGGCATTACATGTATTGGTTGAGCTTTTTTATAGCCTTTAGTATTTAACTCATTTACTAGTTGTTTAATTGCATTATAAGATGTTTCATCTTTTGTAATAAATGCTGTTTGGAATTCACAAACAATATCTTTTTTCATTAAACCTCTACCTAAATTTGGTGAAGGAATAATATTTGCTGTTTTTCCAAGAATATCTCTATATGATTGTTCATTATTCATTTGTAAGCATATAAAATTTTTACAACTTTGTGTTACTTTCATCTTAATAGTATTTTGATTATCTGTAGTAAATATAAAATACATACCATATTTATTACCTTCTCTTATTATTTGTATAAAATTCTCAATACAATCCATATATAGTTCATTCATTATTTCAACTGAATTTATAATTGCAATAATAGTTGGTAATGTTTTACCACTATTTTTAATATATGAATTATAACTGCCTCCAAATTCGGTAAACAATTTTTTTCTTTTATTCATTTCAAATAATAATAATTTATAAAAATTACTTACTTTTTCATCTTCACCATTAATTACAACATCTCCAACTTGAGGAGCATTTTTAAATGTGGTTAATGTTTCAGAACCAAAATCAGAAATATATAAATTTAGTTCTTCACTAGAATAATTCTTTATTAATGAATAGATAATAGTTTGTAATAATTCATCTTTTCCACTTTCATTCGTACCATATATCACAGTATTTCCCATATTATTAAAGTCTAATGTAAATAGTCCTTGTGTTTGATTTGATGGATTATCATATTCACCAATAATAGGATTGATTTTAAATTTTTCAGGTTGATAATTATACTTACTTGTAAGTTCATCAATATATATTTGATTTGGAACTCTATCTAACCATAACTGATTTATCTTAAAATTAGTTTCTTCTCCAATTGTAATTAAATATTTAACTATGTTAGTAAGTTCTTCACCTTTAGCTACAATATTAGTTTTAGAAAAAATATTATTTATAGTTTTACTAATAGAACCAACATTATCTATAAAATATAAATTTTTATCAACTGGTTTTTTATATTCATCATTAGGATAATATTGTGCACCTGCCCATGCTGCTTGACCCATTGCAAAATATTCATTATAGCCAACTAATAAATAGAATCTACCAACATTTTTAAGTTCTGCTGCTAAGTCATTTTTAATCATTTCCATACTATCTTGTTTATCTTGAACTTTTAAACATACTTTAAATTTAGAGTTTGACCATATTTGACCATCTACTACACCACTTGGCTTTTGAGTTGCAAGTATTAAATGTACACCAAGTGAACGACCTATACGAGCAGTAGAGACTAAATCATCCATAAACTCAGGTTGTTGATCTTTTAATTCCGCAAATTCATCACTTACAATTATCAAATGAGGAATTGGCTCATTAATTACACCATCTCTATATAATCTTTGATATTTATAAATATCTATAGTACCTTCACCAGTTTTAAGCCTAACTTCGTTAAATATTTTTTGTCTTCTTTGAAGTTCACTATTAATACTAGCTAACGCTCTATTTATTTCAGTTTTATCAAGGTTAGTAATAGTACCTACAACATGTGGTAATTTCTTACCTGTTTCACTATCAACAAATGCTCCTGCAAGGCCTCCACCTTTATAATCTATTAATACAAATGCTACTTCTTCTGGACTATAATTTATTGCCATTGAAAGTATATAAGTAATAATAAATTCAGATTTACCACTACCAGTCATTCCAGCTACTAATCCATGAGGACCATGTTGCTTTTCATGCAAATCCAACATAAATGGTTCACCTATTGTGTTAATACCCACTTGAGCTTTCAAAGATTTAGTTGGATTATTCTCCTTATATCTATTTAAGACATTTAATTGTTCAATTTTACCAACACCAAACAGTTCTAAGAATGATACACTATTTGGTAATTGTTTTTCAGCATCTTTCATTCTAAGAGGCATATTAGCAACTACTTTAGAACAAGCATACATATCATAATTATCATTTGTTTCTTCGATAAATTTAGTTTGATTATTATTAGTTGTATCCAATATAACTGATGTTTTTTCACCTATAATTATAAACTTAGATATTTCACTTGGAACTTTAGATAATTTTTCTTCAAGAATTACAATACTAAATCCCAAATTACAACCTTTTTCTTTTAAAATATCATTAATTAAATCAATTTTTCTAGCTACATCAATATCATCTATTAATATAAAGAAATATCCTTCTTCAAATCTAGAATAATCACTTATTCTTTCATTACCATTTCCATTTTTATTAAGTATTTTTCTAGAATTAAATATTTGTAATATATATTCAGATACTTCTTGCATTTCATCAACATTAGTAGCAAAATATCTTATTTGTTTATCATTTGAAAAGCAATATGGGGTTTCTTTTAAATAATCCCATCTATGAGCATGTAATTTATTTGTAAATACTACTATTTTTAAATTGTCATAACTATGAAAGGCCATCATTTGCAATATTAAATTATTTGTAAATGTAATATATTTTGGGTAAACACCATTAATACCGGTTAATGGATTATCTGCAAAGGAATAACTCATTGGAACATCACTTATGACTTTATTAAAATTAATTAATTTATTAAGCATTTCTTTTAAGTTATCATTATCCATTGTGAAATCTTCGCTTTGATAAATTATATTAGAATCAAATTTTATATCTCCCCTACCAACTCTTAATTTCAAAAAATCTATTTGATCACTTCTTCTTGCCCAAAGTGTTCTTCTTTTATTAATTATCATATCATAACAAATATCAGTAGATATTATTGTTTCTTCTAAAGTTCTTTTTTGGTTTTCATATTCAATTGATAATTCTTTATCTTTTTTATTAATATATTCTTGATATAAATTTTGCCTTTCTTCTTCTTTTTTCTCTCTTTGTTTTTTTTGAAATTTTTTTGTTATAAATGGCCATATTAACATAGTACATACCATACTTAAACAAATTATTAATGATGGTAATATTTGAGTAAATGTTCTCTCACCACTAATGTAATAAGATAAACTATTACTTAATGTAATTAAGGAACTTGCAGCCATTGTAAGCATAGGTCCAAGCGTAATCCAAAGAGGAGGATCTTGTGTATTATCTTTCGCAGGTGGTGAATCTATTTTCATTTCATATGTAACAATATTTTTCATAATACGAGGAGACTTTAGAAAATAATCATCATCTGCATACATATCCTCATTTTCTATTTCTTCATCTGTAATATCATCCTCTACTAATAAATCTATATGCTCAAGACCATTAATTATAAGGTTATTAAAAGGATTATTGATAAATACATATCCACATACTAAAAGTAATTTTACACCATAAATATTAACAACATCACCAAAATTACAATTAATAACTTGATTTCTAATTCTTCTTCCATTTATATATGCTACTGAGTTATTAAGTAATTTTATAGTCCATTTCTTATTAACATATGAAAGTTCTAGATGTTCATCATTAACACAAGATAAAGGAATACATACTTGATTTGATGTAGATTTTCCTACTTTAATAGTCATTTTATCTTGTGCTGTATAATTTTTAAATGAGTTATCACTTAAATAATCACTATATAGTATATATTTTTTTTCATCTTTTTCTACCAAATAGAATGTTTTATTTTGTAACATTAAATTTTCCGTATTATTATTAGAATCATATATTTTAGTTATCTTACTTGGCTTTAAATACCATGAATTATTTTGAGCTGATATATTAACAAGATTTCTATCTTTGTCATCTTTAAGCCAAAAGTTACCAATCTTTTTAACGGGAAGTGTAAATATAATAATTCTTTCTTCATCAAATAAATATAAATTCATAACTACCTCCTACAAAAAGACAAGTTTACAGCCATTTTTAATATCTGTATTTCTAATCAAATCATTATTTTTATAACATACACCAGTATCTGCATTCATTATAATACTATTACCAGATGTATTAATAGAATCTAATATATTAGCGAGTAGTTTTGTAATATGACCTACTTTCTCATTTACAGGAATAAATATTTCACAATTTTTACTTAGTGACAACACATATATATTAACTAATATTTTATTATCATACATATTTTAAACACCCTCTTATCCTACTATAAAAATTATACTATAAAAAAGAATAAATTAAAAGATAAAAAAAGAATTAATCTTCTTTCATTGTAATTAATCCTTTATCTACTTCTTCTAGTGCTCTTCCTATTTCTTTTTTTGATACATATTCATTCTCATTCATTTGAAAATGTTTATGTTCCTTCATAACTTTAGCTCTATCTGCAGCAATATGAACTAGTTTATATTTAGAGTCAACTATATTTAATAATTTGTCTATAGAAGGATATATCACATCTATCATCTCCCTATCTTTATAATACTAATATACATGAATATTATTCACTTTACAATATTAGTATACAGAATTTTGACAAATTATTTTTAATCTTCTTCTATAAATGTTTTACTTTTATGAGGCTCATCAAATAATAAATTTGGATATCCTTGTTGTCTTAATGCTTCATAAGTCATTATTGCAACTGCATTTGAAACGTTTAATGCTCGTACATTATCACTCATAGGTATTCTCATACACTTATCAATATATGGTCTTAAAATCTCTTTTGGTATTCCTGTTGATTCCTTACCAAAAATAAAATAATAATTTTTAGATATATCACTATAGTCAAAACTGCTATGAGGTTTATGTCCATATCTTGTTAAAAAATAGTATTCGCCTTTATTCTTTTTAAAAAATTCATCAATATTTTCATATACTGTGTATACACATTTATCTATATAGTTAACACCACATCTTTTGATATATTTATCTTCTAAACTAAATCCTAATGGCTTAATTAAATGTAAATGTGAGTTAGTGGCCACACAAGTTCTCATAATATTACCAGTATTTGCTGGGATTTCAGGTTCAAATAATACAATATTTATCACTTTAAAACTTCCTTTCTTTTATATAAATAAAACATAATTAACCATATACTAATTCCAATACTATCAATTAATACATCTGTTATTTGACCACTCCTATCACTAACAAATAATTGATGTATTTCATCACTACAAGAATATAATATACATATTACAAATGTGATATATACTACATTTTTTATGCTTATTTTATAACTATTAACAAATAAACTAACTAATATAGTTAATATAAAATATTCAATAATATGTGCTAGTTTTCTAATAGGTACTTCTACTATATCTATAATTTTTTCTTTTTCCTCATTAGTTAAATTTTTATTAAAAATATTTACTATATTTCCAATAGTTATACTAATGAAGCCATCGCTTTGTTTAGTAGACTCACTACCAGTCTTAAAACTAAATATAAATATAATACCCATCCATAATATAATTAAAACTAATAATACATACTTCTTCATAACATAATTATTATACAATAATTAATTAAAAAGAGCATTATTTATTTAACGCTCATCTAAATTTTCCTTTACTTTTTTCCACATCTTTATAGTAGATTCATAACTCAATTTATTCTCCACATCATCTATATTAGTCCATAATACTTCATGAGTATCTAACGAATCATTATCACTCATACCACCATCATAAGCTATATAATAATGTACATTAATTATGCCTTCAAAAGATTCATAAGTTTCTATATAACATTGTTTTTCATTTTCTATTATTGGTTTTATTTTTATTTCTTCTTCTGTTTCTCTTATCGCGCATTCAATTAATGATTCATTTTTTTCCACATGACCTTTTGGAAAAGTATAATCATTTCTAAAATCACGATATATAAGTGCTACTTTTGTTTTATCTTTATTAAATACTATACATCCAGATTTATCTATTTTATCCATCTAAAAATTACCTCCTATTCTATATATCTTTTTAAATATTCTTAAATATCAATAATCATATCAGGCACAATTAATTTATTTTTTTCATTGCTTGAAATATTATTTTCAATTTCTAAAATAACTCTGTGTTATTAATCAATAATGATTTAATTCTAATAACAATTTCTGTAATATCTCTTTAAGTCAAATTATCATAATTATATATAATTTCTTTCATATTTTAATAACTCCTTAATTATTTATATAAAAATTGTAACATATATTATATATAATTAAAATAATATTATTTTAATTAAAAAAGAGTCTAGTTTACTAGACTCATTAACACATAAAGTTAGTATTCATACATTCATTTACATTACAAACTTCATTTTCTTCTGTACATGTATAACATGGTCTATAAGTATGTCTGTAAATATGATGATTAATTATTCTAGTGTTAATTGGAACAACATGTCCTTACCCTTTTTTGTTATACTTTATTAACATATTTTTCATATGCCTTAATAACATCGCCTAGTAAAATATACATATGTAATATTGTGTCTTTAATTTCATCTAATGAAATTTCATTA
>JBJEED010000057.1:0-1999 GCA_051872765.1 Bacilli bacterium
ATTTTTACTAATTATTACTAAGTAAAAATAGAGACATTTTCACTAATTATTCATATAAATTAAAAATCTCAATTGAGATTTATTTCAACTGAGATTAAAATATGCTATATTTATTATTTTATATATTTACAACTTGAATCACAATAAACAACATTTTTCATAGTTCCACCATTACAATTAGTTGAAGTAACTATGTCTTTGTCTACTATCTTATTTAATGTTTCTCCTGTAGATTGTATAGAATATTTTCCATTATTTAACCATGTTTTTAGATATAATTTATTGTCCTTATATTCAATTAAAACACTACCTTTTAAATTACTATCATTTTCATAATAGCCATTATTTACTAACCAATCTATACTTAAACACGCATTATTTCCGGCATTGAAAGATTTGTTTTCTTCTTTAGTAGATTCTTTAATATATGCAAGATGAGCATAAGTGTCAAAGTTTATTAAACTTTTACCAAACTCAAGTCTATTAACATTTTCATTTGCTTTTTCAAGTATATATCTTCCTTTAAAATAATAATTATCATCTTCTATTTCATATACATATTCAGCAACTACTTTGCCATTTATTTCTTCATATAATTTTAATTCTTTATCATTAATTAAATATCCCACTAGGCTTCCATCTATAGTACTACATTCTTTAGTGTTGTTTGATACATCTATATAATATATATATAAACTTAAATCTTTAACATAATAAACTAATACATTATTACATCCACCATTCATAATATAAAATGTGTCTATAATTTGATTTAAATCTTCTTTAAATTCTTTTTTATATAGTTCATTAAATTTATCAATTTTAATTGCTGAAAAGGTTTTTTTATATTCTCTACCATTATAATTAATTTCGTTTTCTATGCTATTTATATAATCTGTTTGTGTTAAAGTTTCAGTATTAGTTACTGTACCATTTATATATAGTTTATAGGCCAATAATGACATTTTCTCTTCTACACTTAGTTGCTCAACTTTAATACTCTTATCTTTGTTATTTAAGTTAGAATATGGATAATAAATATCTATGTAATTAAACAAATCTTTTTGATAATATTCTATAGAAATATCATTTTGAATAATTAATTCAGTTTTTCCAAAATCACTAATACTAGCTTCTGGTAATTTATTTCTTATAAATATTAAATATCCAATTATCAATACTACTAAAATTAATAATATTACTGGTAACAACCACTTTAAAATCTTTTTCATATCTTCTCCTACTTATAACACTTATCAGTACCAAATTCTGTATAACCAGAAGGACAATAAGAACCACCATCCTGAGTGTATCCACTTGAACAACTTGAAACACCATATTCATAAACAGTTACAGGTTCATATTTATAACAAAATCCATCTACATATGTATTCCACCAATTTTTACAACACACATGACCAGTAGCAGGATCTATAAGGTGCTGTGAACGATCACATCCTGTACAAACTGCGCTATTTGCGCAAGCTACAATCTTATAATCAGGATTAACATTTTCCATTGTTGTTCTAAAACAATTTATTACTCTATTTATTATACTAGTTGCTACATATACATTTACTACTTTAGCAGGACAATTTGTAACATTGCCATAATTATCCTCTATTGTATAAGCCGGTATTGTTGCAGTTTTAGTAGTTCCTGTAAATGTTTTAGTACCACCACTTTTTCCGGATTTACATCCATTTGCATCATTACATCCATATGTAATTGTTCTACTTCCTGTAGTCCATGTAGTAGATTCTCCAGATATTGTGCATGTTGGTGGCGTTACATCCAATACTTTCCACTTTGCATATAATATTCTATTTGAAGCTATATTCCATGTTCTTGCACTTGTTCCATCTGCATTATAATATTTTGTTCCTTCACCATTAGTCTCACTATAGTATCCACTAAATGTATAGCCTATTCTTGTTGGAAGTGATGTTAGCGCAGGCATAGCACTATCATATGTAGCCGTTGTACTTGAAGTTCCTCC
>JBJEED010000058.1:0-1998 GCA_051872765.1 Bacilli bacterium
CCCGAGTTTGTCAGTTGAAAATTAAAAAAAAGTCTATTTTTTGTTGTAAATAGGCTTTCTTTTTATCTTCCAGTGTGATATTATATTTACATAAGATACATGATATCATTGGAGTTGATTATATGCCACATATTGAGTGTGTTAAAAATAATGGTAAACCCTATTTACGATTAGCTGAATCCAGATATGTTAAAGACATCGGTAGACAGAAAAAATTTGTAATTAAAAATTTAGGACCACTTTCTAAATTTGATGATGGTAAACCAGATTTTTTAAAAAGACTTAGAGAAAAATTTAAAAATGGAGAAATAGATTTTGATGGAATAACCTATTATTCTAAAATACCTGTCAAAAGAACTTTTGAAATTGATAATGATAAAAATTATATTGAACTAAAAAATATAGGATATTTATTTCTACAAAGCATATATAATAGTCTTGGGATTTCTCAATTTCTTAACCAAGTAAAATCAGATTCAAAAATAGAATTTGATTTAAATGGACTGACTAAATTACTTGTTTTTGAAAGAATACTTGATCCTCAAAGCAAAAAGAAAACTTTTGAAAATAGAAATAAATATCTATTTCCAGTTGTTAATAGCAATGATATTAATCAGATTTATAGAACATTAGATGTGTTAAGCGAAAATTCAAAAAAGATACAAAATAGAATGAATACTAAAATCAAAAATTCATCAATTGGTAGAGATACAAGTTTAACTTATTATGATGTAACGAATTATTATTTTGAAACTATGTATGGTGATGATGATGTATATCAAATTGATGAAAACAATGAAATAATAAAAGATGAAAAAGGTAATCCCTTTATTGCAAAAAAAGGTTTTAAGAAAAAAGGCGTATCAAAAGAAAACTCAGATGGACCAATAGTACAAATGGGATTATTTATAGATAATAATGGTATACCAGTATCCCATAAGTTATTTCCAGGTAACACTCAAGATAAGACAACTTTTAAAAATATTCTGGAAAATGATATAGATGAAATGAACTTAGGAAAAATAGTTATAGTTGCTGATAATGGAATGAATACTCAAGAAAATAAATATTTAATTACAGATAAAGGCAATGGATATATAGTTTCAAAAAGTGTCAAAAAAAGTTGGTCATCACAAAGAGAATGGGCATTAAATGAAAGTGGTTATAATTATGTTAAAAATAGTTCAAATGAAATTACATTTAAATATAAATCAAGAATAAACGAAATACAAATAACTTACAAAAATAACGATGGCACTAAATCTAAGAAAATAATTCAAGAAAAAGAAATCATTTATTGGAGTAAAAAGCATTACGAAAAAGAAGTAAAACAAAATAAAAAGTTTATTGAATATCTTGAGTCTTGTAAAGAAAATCCTGATAAATTGAAAGACAAGCAACGAAAATCACAAGAATTTATTAAAGTATTGGACATAGATAAAAAAACTGGAGAAGTTATAAAAACAGATAAGTTAATAATTTTTTTAGATAAGAAACTCGAAAGATATAAAGAGACTATGGGTTACTACTCAATAGTTACATCAGAAATAGAAGAAAATGATGAAGAGATTATAAACAGATATCATGGATTATCAAGAATTGAAGATTCTTTTAGAATAATAAAAAGTGATTTAGAAGGAAGACCAATATATGTTTGGACAGAGGAAAGGATAAAAGCACATTTTTTAATTTGTTTTATAGCTTTGACAATAATCAGAATAATTCAATATAAAATATTAAAATTTGAAAACAAATCTACATTAAATGTAGACGGTTGGGAACAAGGTATAACAGCAGAAAAGATAAAACAAGCATTAAATAATTTTAAAGCTTGTTCAGACAGAAATGGGACGTGTTTGATAAGTACACCTAGTGATGAAATTGAAAATATAATTAAATCACTGAAAATAGATATGCCAGATTTAACAACAATAAATCAGATAGATAAATTCAAAAATATATTAAATAAAGACATTTTTATGTGACTTAAATAAAATA